>NZ_JAUBUC010000170.1:2500-5034 GCF_036705285.1 Microcoleus sp. B4-C1
AGTAGTATTTAGCCTTACGAGATGGTCCTCGCTGATTCACACGGGATTTCACGGGCCCCGTGCTACTCGGGATACAGTCACGCTCTTTTCTACTTTCGACTACAGGACTTTCACCTTCTCTGGTGCAGCTTTCAACTGCTTTGTCTAGCTTCAAGATACGTTAATTGACTGTCCCACGACCCCAGAAGTAAAAACCTCTGGTTTAGGCTGTTTCCCGTTCGCTCACCACTACTTGGGAAATCGCTATTGCTTTCTCTTCCTCCAGCTACTAAGATGTTTCAATTCGCTGGGTTCGCCGCTATCAGTCTATGTATTCAACTGATGCTTACTGGGTTGCCCCATTCGGACATCTCCGGATCAATGCTTGCTTCCAGCTCCCCGGAGCTTATCGTCGGTCGCCACGTCCTTCTTCGCCTCTGTGTGCCTAGGTATCCACCGTTAGCCCTTTGTAACTTGACCACTTGATTTTTTCATGGTGGTCGCTTGTCTGATGCTCCGATTTCTCGGATGATAGACACGCTTTGATGACTTAATTTCTATGCAGTTTTCAAGGTTCTGACTAGAGTTTTAGACTCCAGCATTCCGACTTCTTTTTTGACCTTCTTTGACAAAGTTAGTCTGGGTGCTGATTTCTATTTTTTTGGGTTTTTTTGGCGGTTGTGATAGTTAGTGAGAGTGGAGGTAAGCGGACTCGAACCGCTGACTTCCTGCGTGCAAGGCAGGCGCTCTACCAACTGAGCTATACCCCCACACTTGTAAGTTCTGATTTTGATTTTATGAGTCCTGAATTAATCTTTGATTATCCATTTCTCATTACTGACAATTCATCACTTTTTTTCCAGGTGGGCCATCCTGGATTTGAACCAGGGACCTCACCCTTATCAGGGGTGCGCTCTAACCAACTGAGCTAATAGCCCGCGAGTTCCGAACCAGTTAATAGTTTGAAAGCTTTGACATCTATTCCTCGAACGACCAGGGATGACTGACAACGACCTATATTTTAGGTTCGGTCTATTATCAGATGGTCTCCCTAAAAGGAGGTGATCCAGCCACACCTTCCGGTACGGCTACCTTGTTACGACTTCACCCCAGTCATCAGCCCTGCCTTCGGCATCCTCCTCCTTTACAGGTTAGAGTAATGACTTCGGGCGTGGCCAACTTCCATGGTGTGACGGGCGGTGTGTACAAGGCCCGGGAACGGATTCACCGCAGTATGCTGACCTGCGATTACTAGCGATTCCGCCTTCATGCAGGCGAGTTGCAGCCTGCAATCTGAACTGAGGCAGGGTTTACGGGATTAGCTCGCCCTCGCGGGTTGGCTGCCCTCTGTCCCTACCATTGTAGTACGTGTGTAGCCCAGGACGTAAGGGGCATGCTGACTTGACGTCATCCCCACCTTCCTCCGGTTTGTCACCGGCAGTCTGTTTAGAGTGCCCAACTTAATGATGGCAACTAAACACGAGGGTTGCGCTCGTTGCGGGACTTAACCCAACATCTCACGACACGAGCTGACGACAGCCATGCACCACCTGTGTTCGCGCTCCCGAAGGCACTCCTCTCTTTCAAGAGGATTCGCGACATGTCAAGTCCTGGTAAGGTTCTTCGCGTTGCATCGAATTAAACCACATACTCCACCGCTTGTGCGGGCCCCCGTCAATTCCTTTGAGTTTCACACTTGCGTGCGTACTCCCCAGGCGGGATACTTAACGCGTTAGCTACGGCACTGTCCGGGTCGATACAGACAACACCTAGTATCCATCGTTTACGGCTAGGACTACTGGGGTATCTAATCCCATTCGCTCCCCTAGCTTTCGTCCCTGAGTGTCAGTTATGGTCCAGCAGAGCGCCTTCGCCACCGATGTTCTTCCTGATCTCTACGCATTTCACCGCTACACCAGGAATTCCCTCTGCCCCTACCATACTCTAGCTGTTCAGTTTCCACTGCCTTTCCGAAGTTAAGCCCCGGTCTTTGACAGCAGACTTGAACTGCCACCTGCGGACGCTTTACGCCCAATCATTCCGGATAACGCTTGCATCCTCCGTCTTACCGCGGCTGCTGGCACGGAGTTAGCCGATGCTGATTCCTCTGGTACCGTCAGGTTGCTTTCACAACTTTCTTCCCAGAGAAAAGGGGTTTACAACCCAAGAGCCTTCTTCCCCCACGCGGTCTTGCTCCGTCAGGCTTTCGCCCATTGCGGAAAATTCCCCACTGCTGCCTCCCGTAGGAGTCTGGGCCGTGTCTCAGTCCCAGTGTGGCTGATCGTCCTCTCAGACCAGCTACCGATCGTCGCCTTGGTGGGCTTTTACCCCCCCAACTAGCTAATCGGACGCGAGCTCATCTTCAGGCTATAAATATTTTCCCTTTCGGTTCATCGGGGCTTAGCAGTCGTTTCCAACTGTTGTCTCCGTCCTGAAGGCAGATTCTCACGCGTTACTCACCCGTCCGCCACTAAGTATTTCTACTCCGTTCGACTTGCATGTGTTAAGCAGACCGCCAGCGTTCATCCTGAGCCAGGATCAAACTCTCCGTGTTG
>NZ_JAUBUC010000171.1:0-5030 GCF_036705285.1 Microcoleus sp. B4-C1
AAAAATCTTCTCTTTATCCCTTGGGCAAGTCTATTGCAACTAGATTAACTGCTACCCCTACTTATTGAGCCGATACCTTTATACCGCCTTAAATAAAGTCAAATTAATGCTGTATTGCTGCCAGGAAAATAATTATTTACACCCAATATTTAATGAACTAAGAAATATAGAAGAAGACTTTCAAAAAGGAGAAGTTACTAAAGATACATTAACATCTTTCTATAGCGCAGTGTTACTCCTCTATAGCAATCTAATACTTTTTAGTGATTTTAATAAAAAAAGTTACAAGTTTGCCAAAGAAGCTAGTCGCATACACTTAAAAATGATCGATGAAATAAAATCAATAGAGGCTCAAGCTGTTACAAAAGGTAATTATGTCCAGAATAAGGATAAGTATTTAAAGATTTGGAAGCAATTTCTAAAAAATATAATCTTGCTATGCTCCAACTATTCAAAACAAACACATGGTTCGTCGAAACCAGTTACCACAAATAAAAAATGGTTTACTGTTCTGTGTAATATATTTAGTAGTCTGTCTACTATAATGCTGAAACGTAGATCGTGGCCAAATGTTTCTATTAAATGGTCACGAAATTCAGCGACAGAAGATGAAATTTCCAATCAGTCACAATCGCCTGCGTCTGAGAATTCTGAAAAATTATCTGGTAGGTTTAAAGTCTCTAGTGAGAACCTTCATGTAGCAATTACTATTATCGTTTTTGTCATAGGTATAACATTAGCCTTAACTTTATTTGGTTAGAGGAGTTAGTGATGATCAGAACTTTTGCAATTATTGTATTTTGTGTTCCCGCTGTTTGGGATGTGGTGACGACTTACAAAGGCATAGTAAGTATTTTAGGTGGTGAAAATTCAGGAACTATGGGAGTGGCGATAGTTCTGGCTTTTTTTATTGCGGGCTTAAGTGTACTAACCACGAATATTTGGAAACCAGAGGTTCTAAAGAAGAAGAGTAATTTTAGTATAGTCATTAATGGAAAAGAATATCATATGGATCTGGGAATGCGTACAATTTTATGTTGGATGTGGTGGCCAGCTATTTTATTTGATTTCTGGACTTCTTTAATAGGAAATATTCAATTATTGACAAGGGGAAGTTTTGGTATTGCTGCTGCCACTGCTGCATCTATCCCTACCCCAACATTAGCGCAGTGGATAGTCATAATTTTCGCTACAGCTATATCAGCATTAAGTCCTATGATAGTAGGATATTTCATAACTTCATCTGATGAGTTTTAGCTCCGCGATCGCTTCATTAACTGTACCTGGAAACCCCTTTCCAGATTGATAGTCTTGTTTTCCTTGTGCAATGTTAGCAGCAATTTCGGTGCGACGGTGATCGCTAAGTCTCCGGTGCATGATGACCAGTAAAGCAGCTTGTTCGTCTATAGACAAGGTTTCGATCTCGTCTAAAATACTATCAAATGTTGAGGTTTGCATGGTGAGTTAGGTTTTGTGGCGATGATGGCTGTCTTATTTTACTCAAGTTTAAGGGAATTTGCTGAAGGCGATCTCACCTCCCATCGCCTGCTTTAAAAGTGTTTGAAGTCCGTGAGATAATAAATGTCTCTTGCTGGCACGATCGCTCTCTTTTGCGATCGAGGTTGACACTCACTATTATAATGTGGAGAAGTCTCAACCATTATGCGAGAAATTCAATCTGAAACAACACGATCGCCCGTAAGCGTTGCCCTCGAAGAGGATCGCCCCACCCAAAGAGTCCTGAACCCACATCGAGGCCAGAAACCGGGTTTCTTCCTATATCTCTAGCCCAGAATCTGCGATTTTTCATAGAAACCCGGTTTCTTCCCGTAACTCCTACCAAATCAAAATCTGGCAATACCCTAAATATAATTAAAATTTGTTAAGATTAACTCGACCTCAGCGCCGGCATCCCATCCGCCGCTAAACCAGCCCTTCCCCAGTCCCCACAACAATGCTGCGACTCGAACACATCAGTAAAATTTACCCCACAGGCGTCGTACTCAAAGATGTCACCTGGGAAGTCAAACCGGGCGATCGCATCGGCTTAGTCGGCGTTAACGGTGCCGGCAAATCCACCCAACTCAAAATCATCGCCGGCGAAATCGAACCCACCGCCGGCGAAGTTATTCGCCCCGCCAGCTTGCACATCGCCTACCTCTCCCAAGAATTTGAAGTCGATCCGACTCGCACCGTCAAAGAAGAATTTTGGCGTGCCTTCAGCGAAGCCAACGAAGTCCACGAATCCCTGATGCAAGTCCATCGAGACTTGGAAAACTCCTCCCCAGAAAATCTCGACGAACTGATCCACAAAATGGATCGGCTGCAACGGCAATTTGAAGGCCTAAACGGCTACGGTTTAGAAGCCCAAATCGAGAAAATTCTGCCCGAAATCGGATTTGAACCCGAAGATGGCGATCGATTAGTCAGCGCCTTCAGCGGCGGCTGGCAAATGCGGATGAGTTTAGGCAAAATTCTCCTGCAAAAACCTGACATCCTGCTGTTAGACGAACCTACCAACCACCTCGACTTAGAAACCATCGAATGGCTGGAAGTATACCTCAAAGGGCTGACAACCCCAATGGTAATCGTATCCCATGACCGCGAATTTCTCGATCGGCTCTGCACCCAAATCGTCGAAACCGAACGCGGCGTTTCCAGCACCTACCTCGGCAACTACTCCTCCTACCTGCTGCAAAAAGCAGAAGCCAGAGAAGCCCAACTCAGCGCCTACGAAAGCCAGCAAAAAGAACTCGAAAAACAGCAAGCATTCGTTGAAAAATTCCGCGCCAGCGCCACTCGCAGCACCCAAGCCAAAAGCCGCGAGAAACAGTTAGACAAAATCGAACGCATCGAAGCCCCCACCGGCGGATTAAAAACTTTGCATTTCCGCTTTCCCCCCGCACCCCGCAGTGGTCGCGAAGTAGCAATAATTGAAGATTTGGTGCACACCTACGGCGAAAAAATCCTATTTTTAGGAGCCGACTTATTAATTGAAAGGGGCGATCGTATTGCCTTTCTCGGCCCCAACGGCGCGGGCAAATCAACCCTGCTGCGGATGATTATGGGCTTGGAAAAGCCGACTGAAGGTACTGTCAAATTGGGAGGCCACAATGTCATCCCCGGTTACTTTGAACAGAATCAGGCAGAAGCCTTAGATTTGAATAAAAGCGTGATGCAAACGATTCACGACGAAGTTCCCGACTGGAAAAATGAAGAAGTTCGGACTTTGTTGGGCCGTTTCTTATTTACTGGTGAAACAGTATTTAAACAGGTTGGCGCTTTAAGCGGGGGAGAAAAAGCCCGCTTAGCTTTGGCAAAAATGCTGTTGACTCCCGTGAATTTGCTGATTTTGGACGAACCGACAAATCACCTCGACATTCCGGCGAAAGAGATGATGGAAGAGGCGATTCAGAATTATGACGGTACGGTAATTATCGTTTCGCACGATCGCTATTTCATCTCCCAAGTCGCTAACAAAATAGTCGAGATTCGGGACGGAGAGTTTCGCCCTTATTTGGGAGATTATCACTACTATCTCGATAAAATAGCTGAAGAAAAAGAGCTAGCCAAGTTAGCCAAAATTGAAGCAGAAAAAGCAGCTAAAAAAGCAGAAAAAGAAGCTAAGAAAAAAGCTGCGGCTAAGCAAAAATAAACTTGCCTCCCTCGCAGATAAACCTTAAATCCGCGTTTATCTGCGTGCATCTGCGGTTTAAAAAGCATCTGATTCTTAACTAACCCAAAATTCGACTAATCATCTGATTCGCCTGGGACTCGTAACTCCCACCAAACAAATTAAAATGATTTAAAATGTGATAGAGATTATAAAGAGTTTTGCGTTCTTCATACCCTGAATCCAAAGGCCAAACCTGATTATATCCCCGGTAAAACTGCCCCGGAAATCCACCAAATAGCTCAGTCATCGCAATATCAACTTCTCTATCTCCCAAATATGCCGCCGGGTCAAAAATTACCGGTTCCCCCGCAGATGTCACCCCCGCATTTCCCCCCCACAAATCCCCGTGAACTAGCGAGGGTTGAGGTTCATAACCAGCTAACAATTCAGGAATCATCTCTAATAAACGTTCTCCTTTCGGAAAATGGCCGCCCCGACGCTTAGCCAATTTTAACTGATAACCAATCCGATGTTCTGCCCAAAATTCTGCCCAATTTGCCGTCCAATTATTAATTTGTATAGTTGAGCCGATCGTATTATTAATATCCCACCCAAAACCACCCCTGAGCAAGCCCGAATTAGGCTCTTCTCCACCCCTTAGCAAGGTAGAATTAGGCTCTTCTCCCCCCCTTAGCAAGGGGGGGTTGGGGGGGGTGTATTTGTTGTGCATTTCGGCGAGTTTTCGCCCCATTTCTTCCCAAGCTCGATCGCCCCCGCGACTTCCCAAATCCAGCCATTCCAGCACAATATAAGCTGAATTCCCCTCAGTTCCCCAGCAAATCGGCTCAGGTACTCGAATCGTCTGGGTTTCCCGCATTTGCTGCAAACCCAGCGCCTCAGCTTCAAACATCGCGACTTGGGAAGCTTGATTGATTTTCGCGAAGTAAGTGCGGGAACTGCTGCTGATAGAATAGCCTTGATTGATGCAGCCACCGCTGACGGAATGGCGATTGTCGATCGAAAATGTTTCTCCCGTTGTTTCACAGATGTGCGCGGCAATTTTCTCCCACATAGCATGAAATCGTGTTGAGGGTTGAGGGCGATCGAAATTACTTTAACAGGTATAGCAAATTAAAAATTAATCAGCAAAAACAACAAAGCTTAATTAGCAAAAACAACAAACCACCTATCTGTACAGAGAGGTGGTTTTGTTTAAAAGTGGTTCGAGGGATTGAGCTATTTTCGAGCTGGAACCAGGGCGTTTAACCGTCGAGAAAGGAATAGCATCCCCGTGATGCCACGGGGTATTTTGAAACTAC
This sequence comes from Microcoleus sp. B4-C1, assembly GCF_036705285.1. NCBI lineage: Bacteria > Bacillati > Cyanobacteriota > Cyanophyceae > Oscillatoriales > Microcoleaceae > Microcoleus > Microcoleus sp. B4-C1. Next base: position 4,936 of record NZ_JAUBUC010000171.1, read on the forward strand.
CAAAAAGTTGTCAGGGTGAAAAACCCTGAAGACTGCAGAGAAATTAAGTCATCATCATCACCATGTAGAAAGAGAGGTCAAGCCCTCGGTCTATT
>NZ_JAUBUC010000019.1:0-83672 GCF_036705285.1 Microcoleus sp. B4-C1
TCCCGCCCGTCCTTTTTGGACGGGCGGGACGCCCATCCCACTTTCAAGAGTGGAAGTTATTTAATTCTCATTCCTAAACATCCTACCTTTAAAGTTGTTTTATTTTCCGTCTTGGCTAATAGGTTGCTTCGGCCAAGTAAACCGAAAAGTTGCTCCCTCACCTTCGGCAGATTCTAGGGAAATAGTGCCCCCTTGACCTTCGACAATTTTTTTCACCAGCGACAAACCAATCCCAGTATTTTCAACTTTATCACGAGCTTCCAAGGTCTGAAAAATCACAAAAACTTTATCGTGATATTGAGGATCAATTCCCGGCCCGTCATCCTCTACAGAAAACTCGTAAAAATCATCTAACTCTTTAACCGATATGTTTACGTGACCCGATTCAGCTCGGTTGTGCTTAATTGCGTTGCTAATTAAATTAGAAAAAACCTGCTGCAACAGCAATCTTTCTGCCACAAAAGTTGGCATTTCCGGTTCAACTTTCACCTCAAATCCAGACGGCGGCGCCAACGAATCAATAATTTCGGCTAATAAATTCTCAACTTTTACCATTTCCGAAGGCACTTGAATCCGTCCGACGCGGGAATATTGCAGCAGTCCCTCAATCAAACCTTCCATGCGGTAAACTCTGCCCCGCAGCAGGTTCATTTGGTGCAGAGTATCCTCTGTCATCGACTCGCTGAGGTCTTCTTCTATCCAACTGCTGAGATTGGCGATCGCCCTGAGTGGCGCTTTCAAATCGTGAGAAACTACATAAGCAAACTGGTCTAATTCTTGATTCCGCTTTCTTAAAACATTCGTCGTTTGAGCCAGATTTTGGGCTGTTAACCTCAATTCTTGAGCGCGCAACCGCAGCGATTCCTGCGCTTGTTTGCGATCCCTAATATCTTCAACCACACTCATCAAAAATTGAGTGCCATTTTCTTCTCGCAGCAGCGAAACCGTCAAGTTTGCCCACACCAACTCTCCGTCTTTGCGGATGTAGCGCTTTTCCAGAGAGAAATTTTCAATTTCTCCTGCTAACAATTGGCGCACAAGTTCCAGTTCACTTGCCAAATCTCCAGGCCAAGTAATCTCCTGAAATCTTTTCTCAACCAATTCTTGCCTGCTGTAGCCCAAAATATCGCAAAGTTTTTGATTGACTAACAGAAATTTGCCTTCCACACTCGCTTGCACCATGCCGACTGCCGCCTGCTCAAAAGTAGCGCGAAACCGCTGGGCGCTTTGGGCTAAAGCAATTTCTGAGCGTTTGCGATCGCTAATATCGTTGCTGATTTCCAAAATAGCAACCGGTTGATCTTGATCGTCGTACTGCAAAGTCCATCGGCTTGCCACCGTTATTTTTGTCCCGTCTTTCTTAGTTCGCACCAGTTCTCCTTGCCAAGAACCCTTCTCGAAAAATACTTTTTGAATTACCTCAAAAGGTTGAGCCCATTCTGTTTGTAAAAGCTTGTGAATATTTTTTCCTACTGCTTGCGACTTCCGCCATCCGTAGAGCCACTTCGCCCCCAAATTCCAATAAGAAATCGTCCCATTCAAGTCTAGTACCGCGATCGTATCGTTGGCCAAATCCAGCATTTGCGCTTGCTTTCGCAGAGTTTCTTCGGCTTGTTTCCGTCCTCTGGCATCGCGGCAAATCGCAATAAACAAGTGTTGATTTGCCAGACGCATTTCGCTGATAGCTAACTCCATCGGAAACTTAGTTCCGTCGTGGCGAATTCCAACTGTTTCTTGCTGGTAAGTCTTCAGCGTAGTATCTGGATGTAACACAAAATATTCGACCGAATAATCCCCAACGGTGCTGTACGGCTGCGGTTGAGCGATCAGTCGCCGCAGGTTAGAGCCAATTATTCGATCGGCTTTCTCGCCAAAAATCTTTTCTGCTGCCCTATTAAAAGACTCAATATTTCCCCGTGCGTCCAAAGTGATAATCCCGTCAGCCGCATTGTCTACCACAGCTTGAATGCGACTTTTACTTTCTTCCAAGCCTGCTTCCCGCTTCCTTAATTCCTTCTCTAAACCATCAAATAAATACCAGGAAGCCCCGGCGCCAAAACAGCCGCAAAGCAAACCAGCAACTTGCACAAAATTAGTGAAATCTATCAAACCCCGTCTTTGCTGATCTAGAGCTTTCTGGTAGGCTTCGCCGGCATTAGCAAACACATTAATTTTTGCACGCAGGTTATCCCTCCTCGCTTTGCCTTGAGTGAACACCTCAATTATTTCCGGCGACTGCACGCTTGTTGCCGAACTGTCGAGCTTATTCAAAGTGTTTTGCAAGAAATTTATATGCTGTTCGGTACTTTTTTTTATATCTTCAAATCGCTGAGCTTGCAGTTTGTTTTCTTGAACCATAACCTTGAGTTTAGCCAGCAGCGGCGGCAAACTCTTCTTGGCTTCTAAGTAGGATGAGAGAAATGCGGGGCGCTTCGTCAACCCGTAACCTCGAATGCCCGTTTCCGCATCCACCACGAGGGTTAACAAGCGGTTAGTTTCCTGAAGTATTGCCCTATTAGTATCTCCTCGCTCTCTTATCTGTATGGTAATCTCTCGGAGGGCTGCAATTGCTAGCAGCGAAGCAAACAGAAAAATAATGGGGATAGCAACGATGATTGTTCCCCGTTGGCGAATTGGTCGGTCTGTCCATACAAAGTGGAGGCAGCGATCGAGCAAATACTTCACGAATATTGAAGGAGAAAGTTTGCTGCCAGTATATCGCTTTTTGGCAGTTTAGGCTATGGATAAGTTTGTTTTGTTTAGTTGGACTATGGCCGGGGACTAACCGTGGAAACTAGATTAGACCCCTGCTATAGCTACCTGCTGACACTAACAGCAGATTTTTTGGCACGGTGTTTAAACGGAGGCAGGGAGAAAGAAAGGACTTTTTTCGACACCGAGACAGCAGGCGAAGCAGAAAGAATGGTTTCTGCTTTACCTTCATTTTCGCCTTCGGCTTCTGCTTTTAAACTAGAGTCTGTTTCGCCAGTGTTTGGAACACTTGTAACTACAGTAGTCCACCTGCCTGTAGCCGGATCGCGATAACAAGTAAAAGGGTTTATTTTTAGCGGTTGACTGCAAGGTTTAATCATGTAGATGCACTCCTTTGATTCTGAGAAATTGTGCATTGCTTTCAGCAGCAATGCTATCTCGCCCGTAGAAGCAGTATGAAGGCAAAAAGCAGAATTGTGTTTCTGCGTCCAGAGACTTTTGAAACTTCCTGATTTCCTGTTAAATTTTGCCTTCTACTGCTTCGCGACCATAGCATTACTTTTACCAAATTGCCTTTCTGGAAGCAACCCCCCACCGCCTTAATTAGGTTGAGGTGGGACTTGTGAATGCAGCGAGGCCCCCGATCGTGCCTGCAGGACAATCTTGGAATAATATAGGTATTCTAGGCTGAAAAAAAATGCTACTGTGTGATCGACAACAGAGGTCGATCGCGATCGGTGTCACAATTAAAAAGGGAATGGGTAATTGGTAATGGGTAATTGGTAATTGGAAAATTGGTAATGGGGAAATTCTTCCATCTTTTGGCATCCGTTAAATCAGTTAAATCCGGTACACAATTCCTGGAAAAACCCCCACCCGTTAAATCCCTTAAATCCGCTACATTGCTAGTTGCCCAACTTGCTTCTAAGTAATATCAACTTTCGCATTTAAATGAACCGTAAAAGTAGAGCCAACATCCAACTCACTCTCAACAGTAATATCGCCGCCCATCATCTGGCAAAACAAGCGACTAATGGCCAATCCTAAACCGGTGCCGCCGTACTTGCGAGTAGTCGAAGCGTCCCCTTGAATAAAAGGTTGAAACAAACCCTGCTGCTGTTCTGCCGACATTCCAATCCCCGTATCAGATACCTGTAAATACACCCAATCGCTATCGCCTGCTGGTTCGCGAGTCGCACTCAACAGCACCGTTCCACCTTCGGTAAACTTCAGGGCATTCGAGAGCAAATTGAACAGAATTTGCCGGACTTTAGTCAAATCTGCATACATCACTCCCAAATTTTCCGAGCAAGAAACTTGCAATTGATTGTGATTTTTTTCGACCAAAGGGTGCAAAGTTGCAACAACTTCTTCTATTAAATTACTGAGGTCAAATTTTTCTAAATAAAGCTCCATCCGACCAGCTTCTATCTTAGAAAGGTCTAGAATATCGTTAATTAAAGTCAGCAAGTGTTTGCCTGCGTTATAAATTTTTTGGGTATCGGGAATGATTTCTTCGAGTCCCGATTCCCGTGCTTCTTCTTGTAGCATTTCGCTGTAACCGATAATCGCGTTGAGCGGCGTCCGCAGCTCGTGGCTCATATTGGCTAAAAAAGTGCTTTTAGCTCTCGAAGCTGCTTCAGCTTTGTGTAAGGCTTCTTGCAAGGCTATTTCGGCTCTTTTGCGCTCGGCAATTTCGATGCGGAGCAGTTTATTGGCAGTGGTGAGTTGAGCGGTGCGCTGATCGACGGTCATTTCTAGCTGCGCTTTGGCTTTGGAGAGTGCTTCCTGAGCCCGCTGGCGCTCAAATCCTTCGATCGCCAGTGCTACCAAATTTGCCAAAGAATCGGCGAAGGTGCGCTCCTCCAGAGCCCACTGGCGGGGGGCACCGATATGTTCGAGAGAGAGGATGCCCACGATCTGGCCGCCGAGCCTAATTGCTACATTTAATATCGATGAATGTGGCTTGCTGGCATTGGGCAACACAGCGGAATGTTCCGCTAGGGAAGATGAGTGGGACAAATTTGTTTGTAGGGACTTTTGAGTCTTTGTCGTAGGTTCTAAACCATTGTCCGATCGCAAATCTTCGCCCGGTGCGTCGCCTTCAACATCTAAAATTGATAAATTTAAATCGCTTGCCGATAGGGACTCCCGGCTCAAATGATTCTCTTGGGTGCGATCGTACACGTCGAGACAAACTAATTTGAGGTTGGGGATTTTAAACTTAGAATGATTAGCCCCCTCGTGTTGCTCTGGGGCAGCGGTATCTGTCTCGATTGCCTCTGTTTGGTTGTGAGCGAGCACTCTCTCAGTAAAGTTTAGCTGATCGCTGGGGTAGCGATTTCCAAATCTTCCATGGTTGTAAAGCCAGACGCTGACTTTTTCCACATCCAAAGTCCGGGCGGCAGCCTCGGTAATTTCGCGAATTCCCACATTCAGTGCACCGCTGTTGAGAGTCCTCTGCCTACCTAGCTGCAACAAAGCCAAACTCTGGCGGCGGAGGCGCTTTTCGCTCTCTTGGAGGGTTTGTTCTGCTTCCTTGCGCTGGGTGAGGTCGTACAAGGCGCACAATGCCGTCGGCTCGCCGTTAAACACCAGCGACTGAACCGAGATCATGGCCCAGAAAGCGGTGCCGTCTGATTTTTTACAGTGGAGTTCGTAGTTTTGCAGGTATCCCTCTTTAGCAAGTGCCTCAAGTACCTTTGGGCGATCGGCGGGGTTGAAGTAAAAGTCTGGAGTGCTGCAGCCGATCAATTTCTCTAGGGGTATGCTCAGGAGAGAAGCCAATTGAGCGTTCGCATACATAATTAAGCCGTCACAGAGGCGAGAAACTAATATCGGCACGGGAGTTGCCGAGGCGATCGCCCGAAACTGCTCTTCGCTTGAACGCAGCGCCAACTGAGCTTTGCTCAGCAAGTGAGCTTCCATCGTATCTGAATGTTCGGTGGTTGTCTCCAGCAAAAGTTCTAGGTCAACCTTTTCGCGCTTCAAGTTTTCAAGTTCCGCACTCAGCCGCTGAACGTCGAAAAGTAGCTGTTCTGTCGATGGTTCTTCCTGCATAGCAATTGAAAATTGGTAAATTTTAGTCGGTTCTGAAGTTTTTTATGGTTTTGTGCTAGTTTAACTATGACTTATTCCGATTAACTTCAGCCACCCTGATCCTGGTTCGCGGACTTAGCCGGAGATTTATCTTTACCTTTTTCGTTATTATTCCAATTCTAAGTGCAAGGAAGGCATCAGCCGCTGCAAGTTTTTCAGGGATTTCATCTGCCAGGGGATCTGTTTAGAACCTTTGATGGCGATTTGAATATTTTTTTGCTGGCGCACTTTGATCACAAATTTTGAGACAATATTAATTCCAGAACTATTTAAAAATTCTAGCTTTCGCAAGTCTAGAGTCACCGTGTTTGGGCAGGAGTCAGCCACTTCGTTGAGCAGATCGACGATCGGTGCGTATTCTTCCACCTGGCTGAGTCGGAACGATCCGCTACAGATGACTGTTTGCGTAGTGCGATCGTACTGGATCGTGTAATCTTTGGTCTGAATCTCCATACTTTTGTCAGTTGCCGATTTTGAGTGGTAAAGGCGCTTTGGCTGCGTGAGTGAGGATTGAGCTTCAGGCTAGCACGATCAAAATTCAGCCGTTTGCCGAATGCCGAATGCCTTTGCGTGTGTAACTTTTATTACATATACTGCCAACTGTACCATTGCCACAGGGCAGTTATGAGTTATTTTAGGATTTATCAGTTGTGTCAGTTGTGATACCAGTTGGCAAAAAGAGTGCAACTGTTGACTAGCTCTCAACCCTGGTAGTCATCAGTCATTGCCAATCTAACATCTCAAATCTCAAATCTCAAATTGTATGAGTTGTGGGGGTTAAGGAGACCAACTTTTGCTGAAGTTCCGAGCTATCAATTCGATTTATTTTCTCAAATTGGTATTGACAAAATCGCCAAAGTGTGAGAAATATTGCACATCTGACACTGAAGTGAAGGGGAGAATATTTAATGGCAATTTCAGGAATTACAGAAAAGCTTTTGGCCGCTAAAAAAGCTAAGGGAATTAGTTTTGCAGATTTGGAAAAACTTTTGGGGCGCGACGAAGTTTGGATTGCCGCGGTTATTTACCGTCAAGCTACCGCATCAGCAGATGAAGCCGAGAAAATTGTCTCGGCTTTGGGACTAGATAGCGAGACGGCTGCGGTTCTCTGTGAACCTCCGTTAAAAGGTTCTTTGGAGGCCTCGGTTCCGGTTGACCCGCTGATTTATCGTTTCTATGAAATTATGCAGGTTTACGGGATGCCACTCAAAGCAGTGATTCACGAAAAATTTGGTGACGGGATTATGAGCGCGATCGACTTTACTTTGGATGTCGAGAAAGAAGCAGACCCAAAAGGCGATCGAGTGAAAATAATTATGTCGGGAAAATTTTTGGAATACAAAAAATGGTAAGCCCGTGCGGCTTTATTTTCAAGTGAAAATGAAAAATTAAAATTGGCTCCCATGACTCATGACTAATCACTAAAGCCTCAAAAGTGTTAACTTAGAAACAGAGATCGCGAAGCTTGACTGCGCCAAAAAACCGAGACAAGCCCCCGACTTAAGTCGTGCAGAGCCCCAAATTTTAGACCCTAGTTCAGCTCCAAAATTCATCTGTGGAGTAAATCTAAAATCTAAAATCTAAAATCTAAAATCGACTGACTGGCTTGGGTGTCCGATCGGGAAACCCTTCTAGGGCACAGCTAAGGTAACTCCCGCGGCAACTTCCCCAGTCGAAACAAGCAACCGCAACCGTAAAGTAAGAGGCAAATATGTCAAAATATGACTCCCATCTCAGATGCTCCTTTTGCGGCAAGTCGCAAGAGTACGTCCGCAAGTTAATAGCTGGGCCCGGCGTCTACATTTGCGATGAATGCGTGGAACTGTGCAATGAAATTTTAGAGGAGGAGTTCTTTGACTCCAGTAAAACAATTGGCCAACAGATTCCCCAATCAGAGGTGCGAGAGTCTCAGGGACAAGGAACCAGGCGCCCAGGTCGATCGAATAAATCGAAAATTGTTTTAGCTCAAATTCCGAAACCAACAGAGATTAAGCAGCATTTAGACAACCACGTCATCGGCCAGCACTCAGCAAAAAAAGTCCTTTCTGTAGCAGTTTATAACCACTACAAGCGCTTGAGCGTTGACCAAGTAAAAGATAGCGACAAGTCTTCCCCTGACAGCGATGTAGAATTGCAAAAATCCAACATCCTGCTAGTCGGGCCCACAGGTTGCGGTAAAACTTTGTTAGCACAAAGTTTAGCGCAAATGCTCGAAGTCCCGTTTGCGGTAGCGGATGCGACGACACTGACAGAAGCTGGATATGTCGGCGACGATGTAGAAAATATCTTGCTGCGGCTGTTGCAAATGTCCGATTTTGATGTGGAAGCGGCGCAGCGGGGCATTATTTATATTGATGAAATTGACAAGATTGCTCGCAAAAGCGAAAACACTTCGATCACCAGGGATGTATCGGGTGAAGGAGTGCAGCAAGCGCTGCTAAAAATGTTGGAAGGAACAGTGGTTAACGTGCCCCCGCAAGGCGGCCGCAAACATCCTTACCAAGATTTTATTCAAGTTGACACTAGCAAAATTCTATTTATTTGTGGCGGTGCTTTTGTCGGTTTGGAAAAAATAGTTGAACAGCGTTTGGGTAAAAAATCCTTGGGCTTTATTCAGCCAACAGAAACCGACAGCAACTCAACTTTGCCGGCGAAAGACAAGCGGGCCGCTGATATTTTGCAGCAGGTACAGCCGGACGATTTAGTCAAGTTTGGTTTGATTCCTGAGTTTGTGGGGCGGATTCCGGTGGTGACGGTGATTTCGCCGCTGGATGAGGCGGCTTTGATGCAGATATTGACCGAGCCCCGGAATGCGCTGGTGAAGCAGTATCAAAAGCTGTTGAAGATGGACAGCGTGGAGTTGGAATTCCAGCCGGAAGCGCTACGGGCGATCGCCCAGGAGGCCTATCGTCGCAAAACTGGCGCCAGAGCTCTCCGCAGCATTTTAGAGGAGTTAATGCTGGATGTGATGTACGAGTTGCCTTCTCGCAAGGATGTGGCTAATTGTATGATTACTCCTGAAATGGTCGAGAAGCGATCGACTGCTGAATTGCTGTGGCATCCCGCATGGCGGCAGCACGAAACTGCATAATTTGTAATTTGTAGGGTGCTTGTGGGGCACCCTACAAATTTGCTACCTTTAATTCCCTTGGCGAACCCGCCTCTACAAGCCGAACACTACAAACTTTTTTCAAGGTCGATCGAGCGAATGCAATCTTAAGGTAAGACCTTAAGGAGTAAACTTATAACTGTAAAAATAACTGTCGAAAAAATGCCAAGAAATGCAGCTAAAGCAAGTAAACAACCCAGAGTTAAAATACCAAGTTTCCTAGACGGAATTCCCGGAGTGTCAATGGCAATTCAGTGCGGTTTGGTAGCCAGCCTAATGTTGTGTTGGTACGATTTCAAATACAACACGACAGTATTCTTAATTCCGCGATCGGCAGTAGCAGAAAAAGAAATTTTACTCATCAATCAAAGGCAGCAAGCTTACTATGCAGAAAATAATCAATTTAGTTCTTCCCTAAAAGGATTAGGTCTAGAAAGTGAAAAAGAAACCTACGATCATTATTATAAATACAGAACTCGGTTATCAATGGGTCCGGTTCAAACTTTACACAATCAAAGCAAAGCAGCACCATTTGAAATGACACTCGCATTCGCCCAACCTCGCGATCGTAGCATCAAGAGGTGGTATATGGGTGCAGTAGTTGCTTTCAAAGAAAATGGTAGCAATCTACTAACAACTATGGCAGCAGTTTGTGAGAGCGATGCCCGTCCTCAAACAATCAGGAGTCTGCCAACTTTTGACGGCAAAGAAATTCACTGCCCCTCCGGGACAAATATGTTAAGGTAAGACCTTGAAACTATTTTGCGCCACTCTTCGATTGTTTAAGTAAAATTCAAAGTACCAATTGCCAGGTTGGTCATCTTTTTGAAAATTGTACCAGCACCAAGTATTTAATCTACCTCCTGTCGTTTTTAAATTCGATGCACCCCGCTGTACTAAATTTCCTTGAGGGTTAAACACCTCACAATCTCCTCTATATTCTCCCTCTGGCAAGTTCGCAGCACTTACGGTCAAATAGACTTTCTTTTGTTGTTTCAAAGACCAGACATCTGTAGTTTTTGTAGCTTCTAGCTCGTCAGTCAACCTCGCTTGAGTTAAAGCTTTTAAATTTTGTTTGTTAGTTATTGGTGGGGAGTCAACTACTGCTTGAGGTTGGGGATAAGTTAGTAACAACGGACTAAAAATAGCAGCGACGACGGGGCTAAGCATAGCAGCAATTGGAGCAATTACTGTTAACAACCCAGTTACTGTTGATAATCCGACTAATATCAGCGCAAGTTTTGAGTTGTGGCGCTGCTGGACTACTTCGAGGGGAATCAAAGCATTGAGGGCCGCATCTGCCGAAGAATAGCGGTGTTTGAAATTAGGTTCCACCATTTTTTGCAGCCAGTCAAGAAATTCTGGAGTTAGCTGCTGCAAGCGATTTTTTAAATTAATCTGCCTTTTAAAATTAATCCGTCCCGTCTCGTCCATCAAGCTGCCAATTTCGAGAGAACTTATCCTAATTAGCAAGCAAATTAGCGTCGCGCCGAGACTGTATAAATCCGATGCCACAGTTAGCTGCCGATTGAACATTTGTTCTGGCGGCATAAAGCCCAAAGTACCTTTAACAACGCTGCTGGCGGCCACTTCTCCCCCGCCGAGTCTAGCAAATCCAAAATCGACAAGGCTGACATTCAGGCGATCGTCCACCAAGATATTCTCCGGTTTTAAATCTCGGTGAATTACTGGCGGAACGCGGTTTTGCAAGTATTTAAGAATTTCTAAAACAGAGATAGCAATTTGCTTGATTTGCTGTGGCGTTAGCTTGCGGAGAGTTGCGAGGGAATTGGCATTTTTGTATTCCTGTACCATGCAGAAACCCGATGCTGTTTGGAAGGAATCTAAATACCGAGGAATGCTGGGGTGATCCAGTTCTCGCAAAATCTGAATTTCTTTTTCGTAAGCTTGATACTCCGACCACTTAGCGCCTGTTTTGGCAAATTGAAATTGTTTGATAGCTACGGCACGTTGGGTATTAATTTCGGTAGCGAGATAGGTAACTCTACCGCCGGCGCGATTGTGTCCGAGTTCGCGAGTTATTTGATAGCCGTAGTTAGAAAAGTCAGGAAAAGCATTCATAGTTAAATAGTTGACAGTTGACAGTTGACAGTTGTAATTGGGAATTGGGAATTATCTCAATCGTACAATCTCCCAATCTGCGGATCGTACAATCTCAAATCTAATGACTGCTGACTAATGACTAAGGACTGATGACTACGGTCTAATTAAATTTTGTTCTGATTTGCGATAGTTGGAAATAATTCTTTTTGGGTTAAAAACGAGCGTGTCAACTAACGCAATTGCAATCACGACTAGAGGGAGCAGTGTCACTCCTCCTGCAGCTATTATTTCGATTGGTTCAACCCATTCCAACTGATTACCCAATTTTAAAAACAATCGAAAAGCTGCTCCCAATAGCGTACAAAATACGACAGTAAGAAAAGCTATTTTAGTAGCATCTGCTTTAAAAATTTTTCTAGTTGCTTGCTCGGCAACTATCTTGTTAACGCTGGCATTTACGATCGTTGGAATTAAAGCTCTCCCTAACACCGCCATTACTAAGATTCCCCCAGCGGCAAAAATTATAGTATAAATCAAATTAATTATTAGATTAATCATTAGATGTAGTTCTTTAATATCCGGGCTTGAAAAAAGCATAAGGGCAAAAAACATCGGGGTAAAAATAATGATTACTACACTACTACTACCGAGAATGACTTTCAAAATTAGCTTAAAAATATCTAACCATTTAACACTAATATCACAGTTGAGTTTATTTTGATTTATTGTAATGATGGCTTCAGCCCAAGTAAATCCCAAAAATACGCCCGATGCTACCCACCACGAAAACATCTGGATCCACAAGTTGTTGGAGTTGATGAGGTTAGTTAATAACTCCGAAATCATAAAACCTGCTAAGGTAAAACAGCACATAAAAGCCAGCCTGCGCGCAGACAAAGAAGTATTTTTTTTCGGTACGTGCAAGGCAGATGTGGTGACTTGCAATTCTATTGTATGAGTTTCCGGCTCGGAATTGGCGTGTAAGATGATTTGGCGGTTGTAAGTTTGACTTGCCAGCAATTTTTGAGTATCAACTCGAATTTGGCATTCAATATTATTGCTTTCAAAAGACTGCGGTACAAAGGAAATCCAAGAATGGTCGTAAGGCGTGTGTGGCGGGTCATTCGGATGTGGCGCGACTTCCCATCTGCCGCCAAGCATTGTATCGGGAATTGGGTTGCTAATGGCGATATTTTGCGCTAAAATTTCTCCATATTCTGTAGCGGTAAGTTCCAGCAGATTGAGAGCGAGCCTAACTTTTGGCAATTGTTTAACATCCAAAGATTCTAGGGCAGCTAAAGCATCAGCCGCTGACTGATATCTATCTTGAATTCTCGGCGCTACCATTTTCTCCAACCAATTCATCCAACTTTGCTGCAACGGCGGTACTAAATGCCGAAAATGAATGCCATAATTAGCATCAATCAAATTGCCAACATCTGCAGATTTTGTACCAGTTAACAAACAAATGAGGGTGATTCCCAAACCGTAAAGATCCGAGGCTTTAGTTAATTCTCGGTTGAACATTTGCTCCGGCGGCATGAATCCCATCGTACCTTTGACAACGCTGCTGGCTGCAATATAGCCGCCTCCAATTCGTGCAAAGCCGAAGTCTACTAAGTAAACATTTAATTGGTTGTCAATTAATAAGTTTTCTGGTTTGATATCGCGGTGAATTACAGGCAGTTTATGAGATTGCAGGTAAGCTAAAATTTCTAAAGTGGCGATCGCAATTTTTTTGAGATCAGGCAGCGAAAAAGTGCGATCGCCCGCCGATTGGGCCTTGATATATTCCTGAACAATGCAAAAACCGCTATCTGTTTGAAAATCGTCAAGATAGCGTGGAATTCCGGGGTGATCGAGCTTTTTCAGCACTTGGGTTTCCTGTTGGCTAGCGGAGTATTTCGCCCAGCTAGACCCTTGCGCGAATTGAAATTGCTTAATAACAACTGATTTATTGGTGTTAGTTTCTGTAGCTAGATACGTGACGCGGCCGCCCAGACTGTTGTATCCGAGTTCGCGAGTGATTTGATAGCCATGTGTGGAGAAGTCGGGAAAAGTTGTCATAGGTAGTTCTTCTGGTTTAATTTATCTGGGAATATATTAAAAATTGCTATTACCAAGATAACTTTTTTCAAAAAAGGCGTCAACTGTGATAAGATTTGATTTCGCGATCGGTTCTAGCGGGGAGCAGCCGTTAGAGGAAACGGGGAAAGTTCGGTGCAAGTCCGGCGCTGTCCCGCAACTGTAATGAAACCGTTGTGGTTTCTCAAGTCAGAATGCCCGCCGATATATAACTCACTTTTGAACGCATCTGCGAGGTACGGATGATGGATGGAATTAACACGGCTGTACGCACAAAGCACAGTCTATTTGTTTGCACTGCTTGCGCTAGTGTTTGGAAAAACGGCAAGCGCGAAGGTAAAAGCGGCGGTCAACAATTTATGGAAAATTTGTCGCAACTCGCTAAAGATTGGGAGTTTTCTGATAAGTTTGAGATTCAAGAGGTTGAGTGCATGAGTGCTTGCAGTCACTCTTGTGCGGTGTCTTTTGCTGCTGTTGGAAAGTACACTTATCTGTTTGGTGATTTACCAGCCAATGAGTCGGAAAGCGTCGAGGCTGTACTCGAATGCGCGGGTCAATACTATGCTAAACCAGACGGTTTGTTGCCTTGGTCTGAGCGTCCTCAAGCTCTGAAAAAAGGTGTTTTAGCAAAGATTCCTCCGCTGGTAAATTAGAGTTTTTCTCCTTACCATGCTCGGCCCATTGGTGACAACTTAACGTCAAACCGATCGTCTCTCTTGTTTTTATCGAAATCTAGATCCCCCCTAACCCCCCTTAATAAGGGGGGGACAAGAAATATTCTCTTTCGTCCCCCTTCTTAAGGGGGATTTAGGGGGATCTAAACTTCGCCTAAAAGCGACTTTTATTGTAGGTTTCAGTATTAAGTTGTCACCTACGATCACGGCCTGGTAACGCATACGCAGAGGCTCGGCCTCGTATTAAAAGCGCTCCTTTATTCCAGCGAGGCCGAGCCTCTAGATTAGCATTCCCAGGCAGCGCCTGGAAGATATCCCATCACCAAATAAGCACAAAATTATCAATGCACAAAATTCCTGTTACTGTCATCACTGGTTTTCTCGGTAGCGGCAAAACTACCCTAATTCGCCACTTATTGCAAAATAATCAAGGTCGCCGCATTGCTGTTCTGGTTAACGAATTTGGCGAAATCGGAATTGATGGAGAACTGCTGCGCGATTGCCAAGTTTGCGACGAAGAAGAAAATGTCAGCAGCAATATTGTTGAACTAACAAATGGTTGTCTTTGCTGCACTGTTCAAGAGGAATTCTTGCCGACTATGCAGGAATTATTGAAGCGTAGAGAGCAAATTGATTGTATCTTAATTGAGACTTCGGGCCTCGCACTTCCTAAACCTTTGATTCAAGCTTTTCGCTGGCCGGAAATTCGCACGGGTGCTACTGTGGATGGTGTTGTTGCTGTTGTCGATTGCGAAGCTATTGCTAGCGGTTCTTTTGTCGGTGATATCGATGCTTTGATGGCACAGCGGCAGGCTGATGATAGTTTAGATCACGAAACTCCGATCGAGGAATTGTTTGAAGACCAGTTAGCCTGTGCCGATATGGTACTTTTAACGAAGGTCGATCGCGTAGATGTGGAAACTCACAAGAAAGTCCAAAGCTGGTTGCAGCAAGAGTTACGTCCGAGTGTGAAAATTGTGCCTTGCAAAGGTGGCGAAATTAACCCCGATGTGTTAATGGGATTTAATGCGGCGGTTGAGGATGATTTGGAGTCTCGCCCAAGTCACCACGACACTGAGGAGGAACACGAGCACGATGATGATATTAACTCGACTTTCTTTATTGCCGATCGCGAATTTGAACCTGAAGCTTTGGTGAAAAAACTGCAATCCTTGATGCAGCAGGAGGAAATCTATCGGATTAAAGGGTTTGTGGCGGTTCCCAAGAAACCGATGAGGATGGTGTTGCAAGGTGTCGGTTCGCGGATAGAATATTTTTACGATCGCCCTTGGCAACCTTCCGAGATCCGTCAAACCAAATTAGTGCTGATTGGTCGAGAGTTAGAGCGCGATCGAATTGCAGCTATGATTAACAATTAATTGTCATCAGTCATTAGCCACACACGCTGACCTCAGAAACCGGGTTTCTTCCTATATTTCTCGTTCTTCCAAAACTCGTAGAAACCCGGTTTCTAGCCCTATGGGTAAGCCCTGAACCAAAGACTGCGTATTCCTGTAGTTAAAAACTCTTAACATTTTTTAATAAACTTGCTACTGCCAGCAAGTTTGGTGTAGAATAACGATAATGGTTATCATTGTACACTAATCGAGGTCAAGTATGGTGAGTGCTGGGGCGATCGAATCAGTTCCTGTTACCGTTCTCACAGGCTATCTGGGTGCAGGCAAAACTACGCTACTGAACCGAATTTTAACAGAGGAACACGGCAAAAAAGTTGCAGTCATCGTCAATGAGTTCGGCGAAGTAGGCATCGACAACCAACTGATAATTGATGCCGACGAAGAAATTTTCGAGATGAACAACGGCTGCATTTGCTGTACAGTCCGAGGCGATTTAATTCGGATTATCGGCAACTTAATGAAGCGGCGAGACAAATTTGACCACATAGTCATCGAAACCACAGGTTTAGCCGACCCCGCACCAGTAATTCAAACCTTTTTTGTAGACGAAGATATGCGGGACACATTACTGCTAGATGCAGTTGTCACCGTAGTCGATGCCAAGCACATCTGGCAGCACTGGGAGTCAGACGAAGCTCAAGAACAAATTGCATTCGCCGATGTAGTTTTGCTCAACAAAACTGATTTAGTGACTGACGAAGAATTGGCAGAATTAGAAAAGCGAATTCGCGCCATGAATGCAATGGCAAAAATTCACCGTACTCACAACGCTGAATTACAAATGGATGCTTTGTTGGGTGTCAAAGCATTTGATTTAAACCGCGCATTAGAAATCGAACCCGACTTTTTGGGCGAACATACTCACGAACACGACGAAACAGTTACCTCGGTAGCAATAGTCGAATCTGGTGCTATTGATGGCAACAAATTTAGCGATTGGATTGAGGAATTGTTGCGAACTCAAGGCACAAATATCTTTCGGACAAAAGGCATTTTGAATATGGCTGGAGAAAACAACAGATTTGTGTTTCAAGGAGTGCATATGTTGTTCGATGGCAGACCGGATCGACCTTGGAAAGATACAGAAATTCCGAAAAATGAGCTTGTATTTATCGGTCGGAATTTAAACGAAAATCAATTGCGAGAGGATTTTCGTAAATGTCTGGTTTAACTGACATATTGAAGCATTTTCAATAAGCCTTTTAGGAACAGGCAAGATGCCTGTTCCACAAGAAGAGAATTCATCTTTTGTGGAAGGGAACAGGCAAGATGCCTGTTCCACAAGAAGAGAATTCATCTTTTGTGGAAGGGAACAGGCAAGATGCCTGTTCCACAAGAAGAGAATTCATCTCTTGTGGAAGGGAACAGGCAAGATGCCTGTTCCACAAGATGAAAATTCATCTTTTGTGGAAGGGAACAGGCAAGATGCCTGTTCCACAAAAAGACAATTCATCTTTTGTGGAACGGGCATCTTGCCCGTTCTTAAGAATAGTACAATATGTCAGATTCAATAAATATGGGTAACAAAAAGACAAATAAAAGTGAACTAACCCTGCAATTTCACGCTAAAAAAATGCTGTCTGACTACGTAACTGCTGTTACTTGGTCGCCGGATGGCAAAACTTTAGCAGTCTGTTCCGCTGCGGGCGAAGTGATGTTAGGGACTGTAGGGGCAATGAATGAATTGTCCTTGCAACCGCTACAAACTGCTACGGGTAAATCAGCCGATTGCTTGTCTTTTTCACGCGACAGTCAATTCCTAGCTGCTGGCGGACAAGATGGAAAAGTGCGAATTTGGCGCGTTAATTCTGGGGAATTAATTGCTAATTTGGACAACCAGCGCGTCTGGGTGGACAAGTTAGTTTGGAGTCCGAACTGCAATCAGTTAGCTTTCAGTATGGGCCGCTGCGTTCAAGTTTGGAATGCTGATGATGATGTTGTTGAAGTAACGCTGAATTTCGACTCATCATCTATCCTCGATTTAGCATGGCATCCTGTTGTTAAATATCTGGCAGTTAGCGGCTATCAAGGTGTCAAAGTTTGGGACGGCGAAGACTGGGACGAAGACCCGCACGTCTTGTCAGTACCGTCTGCAACAGGTGCAATTTCTTGGGATACGTCAGGGAAATATTTAGCTTGCGGTAATATTGACAACACCCTAATTGTTAATGAATGGGGCAGTTCTCAACCGTGGATAATGCAGGGTTTTCCGGGGAAAGTTCGGCAGTTAGCTTGGTCGGATAAAACTAATTCTTTGGGTGCACCTTTGTTAGCTGCTTCGAGTTCTCAAGGCATTTCTGTCTGGGAAAGAGACGCTGATGAAAGAGTCGGTTGGGAAGGTTGGGCGTTAGAAGTGCATGAAAAAGTTGTAAATGCGATCGCCTTTCAACCTACCACATTTTTATTAGCTTCTGCAGCCGCAGATGGTCAAGTTTGTTTGTGGTATGAAGCAGAACAATTGCTGCAAATTCTCAAAGGTGCAGAGGGCGGTTTTTCCTGTCTCGCATGGCATCCCGAAGGCCAGTTTCTCGTGGCTGGCGGCTGTGGAGGCGAATTGCTGGTTTGGTCAAAGTCTATGCGTGGCAAAGGCTTCGGGGGGCGCTAAGTTCGCATAGGCACCGGTTTGACCAAAACATAAACAATTGAAAACTTTAGGACTTACCCACGGGTATCCAGAAACCGGGTTTTTCGAGCGTCTACTTCGTTGCATACCGCATCGAGTAAAAAACCCGGTTTCTAAGCGTCGAAGTGCGTCCTGGAGTGTTATCCTCTCTTTCTTGTCAAAATCCCTTGACTGGGACTGAACAGCAAAGCTACTAAAAATAACCCAAAAACAACTAATACAATTGCGGCACCAGAAGGCATATTCCAATAATAGCTGAGATACATACCAGTCACGCTAGCCATAATCCCAATAATTGCTCCTAATCCCATCATTAAATGTAACTCTTTTACCAACAAATACGCCGTCATTCCCGGCCCGATTAATAGCGAGATTACTAACAGCGCCCCCACAGTTTGCAAACTCGCAACAATCGTCAGCGTAATCGCCGAAATCATCCCCAAATAAATCCAGTTTACAGGCAAACCGCACGCTTGCGCTCCCTGCGGGTCAAAAGTATAGAATAGCAGTTCTTTATAAAATATTTTAACAGTCGCCAAAATAATCAAAGTTATCACAAAAGTCTGCTGCACGTCAGCAGGTGCAACTGACAATATATTCCCAAACAAAAACCCATCAAGGTCTAATTTGGTTGTCCGCAACAGGCTAATTAAGGTGACGCTAATTGCTAAAAATGTCGATAAAATTAATGCCATGACTGCATCAATTTTTAGGCGCGATTGGGATTGAATCCACGCCATAATTACGGCGCTGATAATTCCCGATATAAACGCGCCGATCGAAATATTGAAACCTAACGAAAAAGCCACAGGCAATCCTGCTAATACTGAATGGGCAATCATGTCAACCATCATTCCCATTTGCTGTACAATTAGGTATGAACCGACAACGGCGCAGAGAATTCCTAGCAAAATGCCGACGGCGATCGCATTTCGCATGAACTCGAATTGTAGCGGCTCAATTAGTAGGTTTAACATTGAATTAGGTTAATAATAGGTTTTTTTTAACTACAATCAATTGCACAGGCGGGACGCCCGTGCCACAATCAATTGCACAGGCGGGACGCTTGTGCCACAATCAATTGCACAGGCGGGACGCTTGTGCCACAATCTACTTCACAGGCGGGACGCTTGTGCCACAATCAATTGCACAGGCGGGACGCTTGTGCCACAATCCACTTCACAGGCGGGACGCCTGTGCCACAATCCACTTCACAGGCGGGACGCCTGTGCCACAATCAATTTTAAAGATAAATCTTTTTTGGCTTACGCTGACACTAAACTTAAATCGTATCCATAGGCTTTTTGAATATTGGCTGCGGTGAGCACTTCCTGGCAGGAACCGCTCGCAATTAACTGCTTGTTGAGCAATAATAAATTGTCGTACTGTTTTAACGTTTCGCCTAAATCGTGGCTGATTACTAGCAATGTTTTATTTTCTGCTTTTAGTTCGGCAAAAATATCGAAAATAATTTCTTCGGTTGCTTTGTCGATCGCGTTAAAAGGTTCGTCGAAGAAGAATAAATCGGCTTGTTGGGCGATCGACCTTGCTAAGAAAATCCGCTGCTGCTGTCCGCCGGAAAGTTCGCCAATTTGCCGATCGCGCAAATCCCACATTCCCACCCTCCGTAAAGCAGCTTTCACCAATTCTTGCGACTGCTTCGAGGGGCTGCGAAACCAGCCAGTCTTAACGGTTCGCGCCATCATCACCGCATTCCACACCGTAATCGGATAATCCCAGTCAATTTGCGATCGCTGGGGCACATAAGCCACCCGCGATAACTGCTGCTTCAACAACCGCCCCTGATATTTCACCAAACCGCGACAAGCCGGGATCAATCCCAGCATCGCTTTCACCATCGTGCTTTTCCCCGCGCCGTTGGGGCCGAACACACCCGTTAATTGTCCGGGATCTAACTGGAAATTCACGCTGTTGAGGGCTGCAATTCCGCGATAATTGACAGCCAAGTCTTGCACTTCTAGCATAATTAGAGATTTTGAGAACGATTCTTGTTCGTAGCTACTACAATAGGATAACTCGAAAAAGCAATAATGATTATCGTTCCAAAGGTGAAAATGTTAAAGAACTTGCCTGGAAAAACCCGCAGATTTTGCGGTGCCACTGTTTTGGCAATTGGCTGCGGGCTGGTTGGCTGCAGTGGAGGACAGAACGCAACCAATCCGGTGTCAGAGAGTCCCGCCGCAACTCAAACTCCAGCCAGTCCCGCCGCCAACTTGCCAAAAGTCGTGGCCACGACTGGCGTTATCTGCGACATAACTAAAGAAATCGCTCAAAGTTCGATCGACACCACCTGTCTAATCAAGCCGGGAGACGACCCCCACGCCTATCAAACTAAGCCGGAAGACCGCAAAGCGATTGAAACCGCAAATCTGATTTTATACGGCGGCTACAACCACGAACCCAGCATCATTAAGTTAATTGAATCTAGCAGTAATTCCGCACCCAAAATCGCCGTACACGAACTCGCAGTTCCCAAACCGCTGATAGGCGAACACGAGCACGAACACGGCGAAGAGAAAGCGGAAAATGAAGCCCATGCAGAAGGCGAAAAAGTCCCTGATCCTCACGTTTGGCATAACCCTCAAAATGGCATCCGTATGGTAGAAACAATTCGCGACCAATTGATCAAAGTTTCTCCCACCAATGCTCAACTTTATACAAAAAATGCAGCCACCTTAACAGATGAGTTGCAAAAAGTAGATACTTGGATCAAAGCTCAAATTGCGACTATTCCAGCCCAAAAACGCAAGTTAGTAACAACTCACGATGCTCTGAGTTACTATGCCGATGCTTACGGTTTGGAGATGGCTGGAGCTTTACAGGGTGTGACGACTGAGGAACAGCCCACCGCCGCAAGAATTGCCGAATTATCCTCAGAAATTAAGAGTACAGGAGTGCCGACCATTTTTGCCGAAACCACAACTAATCCGAAGTTGATGGAGACTGTGGCGAGGGAGGCAAATGTCAAAATTTGGGACAAGGAACTTTACAGCGACGAGTTGGGCGGCCCCGGCACCGGTGCTGATACTTATCAGGGAATGCTGAAAACTAATACTTGCACGATTATTTCTGGCCTCGGTGGCAATTGTACTTCCTTTGCAGGAGAAACTGCACCAAATCCCAAACCATAGACTTTCTAAAGTTCGCCTAGCAAGCACCTTACCTTTGCTGGATACGCAGCAAAACGCAGCGTTTGCAATCGCAGGGGTTTTCGATTGCAAACGCTGCGTTGGCTGCGATGACTTTAAGGTGAATTTTGCTCCTCGGTAGTGGGGGGGTTTTGGCCAATTCCCAATTGCTTCTTAGAGGATTTTAAGTCTTTCCAAAGCATCTTAATATCTTTATAGGCTTTCTCAGCACTAATTTTCCCCCCTGTTTCCAGCGAGCAAATATAAGTTATTTTTTGAGCAAACTCCTGCAAATTGGCATTAAACGCCAAGTTTTCTGGCGTGAAATCACCGTAGTAGCGATTGCGAGGATGTAAAAAATCTTCCCGCTCTTTCATTGCCCCCTCCTAATTTAACTTTTGGTATTCAACTTTTGGTTCGGTCTCTGCTGTTAATAGCACTATTTGTACTCTGTATCGCGGCGCCAACTTGCTTCTATTGTATTGCGTAAGTAGCAATTGTGCTTTTTCGCTCTGTATTTAGTCTATTAATGCAGTCTTAACCTTAAGTTAGCTTTATTTTAACTTTTCTTTAACCTAAAAGCAAAAAAATTGGGAAATGCGCGGTTCGCATCTCCCTTTAGAGATATTTGGCAGTGGGTGATTAACCTTTTCTGAAGCCGAATATTTATTTGTTGCACTCGCAGCCTGTGTGGCCGCAGCCTTGGCCGTTGGGGTGTCCGTTAGCGCAAGCACTGGAACAGTATGTTTTGCCGTCTTTTTCAATGGCTTCGCTGGGGCTGACAACGCACGAACATGAAGGGCAGGCACATTTTGTTTGGGTGGCGGTAGTCATTTGAGCTTCTCCTGGTGGGGTTGTTTGTCTATACTTATATATGAACACATATTCAGATATAAGTCAAGGGAATGTAAAAGTTTTGTTACAAAAGGTTTGCCGATCGCACTAAAATGAAAATGAGAATTAAAACTAGCCGGGAAAAGATGTCACCCAACTCTGCTGTTAACGGAGCGATAAGTCAGTCTCACGAACAAAACGATACACCAATGTGCGATCGACCGCACCTAGTTGACAGTGTACGGGCCGGGGACATCCAAACACAAGTGCTCAACACCGCAAAAGCTCAGCGGATGGCTGAGTTTTTCAGTCTTTTGGGAGATGCGAATCGCCTGCGGCTACTGTCGGTTTTGGCAAAACAAGAACTGTGCGTGTGTGACTTAGCTGCGGCGTTGAGTATGAGTGAGTCAGCAGTATCGCACCAGTTGCGGGCATTGCGGGCGATGCGGTTGGTAAGTTACCGCAAGGTTGGGAGACAAGTTTTTTATAGTTTACTCGATCGCCACGTTTTTGAACTTTACCAAGCAGTCGCCGAACACTTAGACGAAGCAGATTAAGCTTTTGGGCATTGGGCATTGGGCATTGGGCATTGATAATGGATTTAAAACTCTGTAGGGGCGGTTTTTACGAATAATCTCGACCTAAGACCAATAATCTTGTAAACCCGCCCCCACCCAACTAGATATTAATCTTGGACGGTGTGGCCCGTAGCAACAACCGCCTGTGTAATTGACTCTTCAGAAGCTTGAGCCTCAACCGTAACAGTCTTAGCTGCGACATCCACATTGACAGTAGCTTCGGAGTCAACAGTTTTGATGGCTTTGGTAATTGTATCACCGCAGCCAGAGCAGACGATCGAGGGAACGTTAAGTAGTATTGCCATAATTAAGCAAATTTTCGTAGATGACAGTATTATTTTTTATTTTAATCTAAATTCGTGAAACACGCGCTTTCCCCGATTCCGGCAGGGGTTTAAACCCCTGCCTCAAAGCTCAATTCGGTTAAAACTGATATGTTGCACCATTCTCAATTAACCTTTTATGAACAGGCTTTCCGGCCTGTTCCACAAAAGATAAATTTTATTGTGGAACAGGCCGGAAAGCCTGTTGCTGACAATGGTGCAAGATATCAGTGAAAACCGACTGTAGAGTTTGACGTTAAAAGTTATAGATTATTTCCTACCAATATCACTTCCAACTTAATACCTCTGAAGGCACATTAATCTCCGGTATGCACCGGCCAACGGCGGCGGCTACAGGCCGTAAACTCGCAACTAAATCTACCATATCTGGTAAAGAAAGAGCTTGCCGCGCGTCAGAAACCGATTTTTCTGGTTGCGGGTGACATTCAATAATTAATCCGTCTGCACCGCAAGCAACCGCTGCTTTGGCGAGTGGTGCGACTAATTCTCGCTTGCCGACGGCGTGAGAAGGGTCTACAATTACTGGCAAATGAGTTAACTGTTTCAGTGCTACGACTGCACCTAAATCTAATACATTCCGGGTGTAATTGTCGAAGCTGCGGATGCCTCTTTCGCAGAGAACTACATGAGGATTTCCGTGACTGACAATGTATTCGGCGGCCATCACAAATTCTTCGATTGTGGCTGACAAGCCGCGTTTTAGCAAAACTGGTTTTCCGGCTTGACCGATCGCCTTTAGTAACTCGAAGTTTTGCATATTCCGACTGCCTAATTGCAGCATATCAGCATAGGTGACAACTGGCTCAATTTGGGCGATCGACATTACCTCTGTCACCACGGGCAAACCGTAACGCCGGCTGACATCGGCTAAAATTTCCAGTCCCTCAATTCCCATCCCTTGGAAAGAATAGGGAGAAGTGCGGGGTTTGTAGACTCCGCCTCGCAAAGCTTGCACGGATGCGGGGGATAGTTGGCGGGCAACTGTTTCCATTTGTGCGGAACTTTCTACGGTACAGGGGCCACCGATGATTAATAATTCTGTGCCGCCGACTGAGACTGTTTCTGAAAGTTTGACAATTGTTTGGTGTTCGGGATGAGATTTGGTTACGAGTTTGGCTTCTAACATGAGGATATTTTCCAGGGAAATTAAGTGGGTGGTTGACAACAAAAAACCCGGAACTTTTAGGAGTTCCGGGTTGGTGCGAAAAGACAGCGCGACAATTTACCCAGAACTCTTGTTGGGCCAAAAATAAAAGCTGTAGTACCAGTTACTGAATAATGTCATTGCTGTTTTCGCTTGTACTCGATTGGTTGTTGGGAAAAAAACTAGAAAAAACAAAACCGCAGGTGTTAATCTGCGGTTCGCCCGGATGTTCACAGTGAATTGCAAATTCACTCCGGGCGAACTTGGCTGTACCAAAAATAAAAATAGCTGTTGGCTGTGAACTTGGCTGTGAACATAGGTTGAAGTGCTGCGATTTGTGGATCAAACACAATACTATTCGACAAGCTAGCACAGGGAGACTGGGATGTCAAGATATTTTTAGCAAAAGATTTGTAGATGCCGCGGCGGTTGGAAACCGCGGCGACAAAGACGAAACCTGCGGAGGTGGACTTTGTTTGTGTAGTAGCGGTTTCTAACCGCTGAGAATTAATGTCGAAAATTAACTACTTATGGTTGAATGAAAATACCGATCGCATTATGAACTCTAGCAGCAGTTGACGGAGGTCGATCGAGCAAACTACCTCCCAAATACAAACTCGTCGAACTTCCCCCATCCAAATTTAAAGCATCCACAGCACCCATTTGCTGCAAAATCTGCGCCAGTTCTGCGAAATTTGGCCCCGCCCCGCCCGCGCGATTGTGCACCGCTACAATCAGCAAATTCCCCGCAGCATTTCGCCCGATCGCACTTCTAATTGCTGTCTGTCTAACAAACGCATCGCTAAACCCTTCCGCCTTAGCATCCAGCACAACTTGACTGTTTTGTACCAATACTGGCCCGCCGCCGAGAATGTACGGAAAACGGTTGAAATCAGCAGGAAAAGTGTTAGTTTCTAAACGCAATAAAGTGCCGATAGAGAGTTCAGATGCAGGGAACAAATCGGCACGCAAAGCCAAAATATAACCGTTAGCTGGAATGGGAAAAGTTGTTGTTCCCGCCGCACCTCCGGGGGATTGGCTGACAACCCTATCGCCAGCAACTGTCACAACTATTTCATTGCCAGACAACGGAGTATAAGTTGTTCCCCAATCAGAATTGTAGCGACCGATTCCCGGTTGTACGTAGGCACTATTTAGATGAGAAACAGGCAAAAGTTGATTTGCCGGAGTTATCACAGTTTCTTGCAAAGTCAAACGATCGATCGCAAATTCTCCCCGATCGTTCCACGCGATCGCCCCCCGGTTCAATATCGGCCCGGAAAGCCATTTATTGTCGCGCCGAATTGCGCCTAAAGCTAAGCGATTAATTCGATTGAAAAACCCTGCATTAATCGCCGCAGCAGCACCCGACACTTCTGCTGTTTGCAATAAAGGTGCAGTGCCTTGATCTGTCGGCGGATTGCTAAGAATTGGTCGAATTTTCACACCCGCTTGACGCGGATTAACTTCTAACCAAACTACCGGAAAACGATCGGTTCCTAAATTTTGATACTGCTGTCGCCACAGCACACCGGGAGCCCAAACAATGTTTTTTTCGAGTAACGAATCAGGCCGAATGTCGATAACTAATCGATTGGGATTTCCCAGGCTGAAAACTTGCGGCCGCCAACCTAAAGGAATCTTCAC
Organism: Microcoleus sp. B4-C1; assembly: GCF_036705285.1. Taxonomy (NCBI): domain Bacteria; kingdom Bacillati; phylum Cyanobacteriota; class Cyanophyceae; order Oscillatoriales; family Microcoleaceae; genus Microcoleus; species Microcoleus sp. B4-C1. The sequence goes on from NZ_JAUBUC010000019.1 coordinate 25,481, forward strand.
TTTGACTTGGGTTTGAGCGCCGTCAGGTTCGACTTTTAGTGATAGCAATTGTTGGCTGGTTTGAAAAGTTTCCTGAAGTAACGCCGGATCGACTTTGGCATCGATCGCGATCGACCATTCTTGACCGGCGATCGGCGCTGCGGGCGTTATTGGCAGCGGGAGAGCGGGTTTGGTAGGGTCGTCTGGTGTTTCGAGGTTTGGCGCTGCACGGAGGTTTGGCAGTGGGATAGCGGGCTTTGTGGGGTCGTCCGGGGGGTTGGGTGTGGGTGTCGGCGACGGGATTGGTTTATTGACAAAGTTGACTTGCCAAGGGGCGGGTCGATCGATATCTACTACAATGCGATCGCCCGATTCTATTTCTGCTTGCCGAATTCCGGTAACACTTGCAGTTTGAGACGTAATTTTGAGAATATTCCCATCAGCAGATATCTCCCAGCCCGCAAGTCTAGCAAAATCCGTAACATCTAAGTAACGATACGGGCCTGTTGCCCGCGCTGCTAAGCTTTGAACCCCCGTTAAAGATACCGAAAACCACTGCACAGGTTGTTTGGTACTGTCGGCGCTGCTAAGCAAATCCACTCCCGCACCTTGCATCAATCCAACATCAGCAATCCAAGTTCGGAAATTCCCAGAAGTGCTGTTTGCCGGCTGCTGAGTCCAACTTAGGGGGAGAATGCGGCCGTTTAGAGACACTTGGCGGCCTTGTTTGATTCTGGAATCTGGCGGTAGGGATTGAGTCAAAAACTTATATTCCGACAGGGAATGAATTCCCTGTCTCATAGCTGAAGTCCTCTCAAGAGGACTATCGGTCAATATTTCAGTCGGTTTTAACTGAGATGTTGCACCATTCTCCAGAACAGGCAAGATGCCTGTTCCACAATAAAATTCATCTCTTGTGGAACAGGCATCTTGCCTGTTCATAAAAAGCTTATTGACAATGGTGCAAGATGTGACTTTCAACCGACTTTCGCTATCAGCCAGGGAATTCATTCCCTGGCGGGAGCTCGAAGCATCAATCAGCCCACCCATCTCCCCCGGTTGTGCTCTTCCGGGTTGATTCCAGAGCAAAGACGGGACGATCGCCAGTACGGGTAAAATCGAAACTGACAATATTAGACGCCCATAGAAAAAATTACGTTTCACAGCTTACCACTCACAATTTCACTTCTAAACGCATGGGGATTTAGAAACCCGGAAAATCCGTATGTTTCTTTTTACTAAACGGGGCTAATTGCCCTCAAGCCCTACTACAAACTGCTCACCCCGGAATAGAAATCACAAACTCCGAACCCTGCCCAAGAGAAGAATTCACGAGTAACGTACCTCCATGTTTTTCCACAACAATTTGGTATGCTATAGACAATCCTAATCCGGTTCCTTGACCCACAGCCTTGGTTGTAAATAAGTGGTTAAAGATGTTTTCCTTGACTTCGGCTGACATCCCCACTCCATTATCCTTAATGTGAATCAAAACCTGATTGTTGTCTTCGCTCAGAGCAGTTTGAACCGTGATTTGATTAGGTAGGGCTTTAATTTCAGTAAAACTCCGCCCCTTATTTGACTCCTCCAGAGCGTCAATAGCATTAGCCAGCACATTCATAAATACCTGGTTCAACTGTCCGGGAAAGCATTTCACTAGGGGCAAGTTACCATACTCTTTCACAACTTCAATGGCAGGGCGGAACTCGCTCGCTTTTAAACGGTGCTTGAGAATTAGCAGAGTGCTTTCAAGTCCATCATGAATATTGCAAAAAACTGGTCGATCGCTATCTGCCCTGGAAAACGTTCTCAGACTCGTACTGATATTGCGGATGCGCTCGACTCCCTCCTGCATTGAACCAATCAATTTTGGCAAATCTTCTCGCAAATACTCCAAGTCCATATCTTCAATTTCTGCTTCAATTTCTCCTCCCGGATTAGGAAATTTTTCTTGATACAAATCAATCAAATTGAATAAATCCCCCACGTATTCTTGAGCAGGTTGCAAGTTGCCGGCGATAAAGCCTACGGGATTGTTAATTTCGTGGGCTACCCCTGCGACTAAATTTCCCAAAGCAGACATCTTTTCACCCTGTACCAACTGCAACTGCATCTGTTTGAGATCCTGGATAGACTGCTCTAGTTTTTGGGCATAATCCTGAGATTGTTGATAAAGTTGTTGAGATTGCTGATATAGGCGGGCGTTTTCCAGCGAGATGGCAGCTTGGGAGCAGAGGATGTTGAGGAGGGCGACGCGATCGCCAGTGAATGCCCCTGTCGTCAGATTATTTTCCAAATACAGGATTGCCATCATTTTGCCTTGATGGATAATCGGAGTACATAGGATGCTCTTAGGTTGGTGCTGCTTGATATAGGGGTCAGAACTAAATATTAATTCAGTCTTGACATCATCGAAAACTAGGGTTTTATTGCTACGTTTAACGTAATTAATCACAGTCTGCGGAATTGATTGGCTCTCCTCAATCCCAATAGTTTCTTGCAGAAGACAGCCTTGGCGATCGCTACAGTGGACGGCGATTTTCCAGTTTTCCTCTTCTTTCAAAATTAATACTCCTGTTTGAGCGCCTGCATTCTGAATCGCTACTTCCATCAGGGTAGTGAGCAATTGTTCCAGCTTAATTTCGCTAGACAAAGCTTGATAAGCTTTGATAACCGTTGGTAAATCTATTACTGTGGTACTCGTACTTCCAGTAATTGTTTGGTTTTTGCTAGAAGATGAGGTGTCATGGGAGGTAGTCACCGCCTCGAACAAACGAACTTGATTATGTTGCAAAATAGGAGCAAGCAATTGAGAATAGCGTTGTTCTATGTCGTCAATCTTCGCTTTAGCTCCCCAACGAGAGTAGGCATAGTAGGCATCAATTAGATAAAGTTGAGCAATTTTTTCTTTACCCCATTGTAAATAAAACTTTGCAGCCAGCTCATTTGCCAAAGCTTCTTCATTGAGGTATTTGTTTTCTTTAGCCAGAGCGATCGCGCGATCGTAAAAATCCATCGCCTCAACTTGCTGTCCTAAAACGCGATATCGCTCTGCCTCGACCAAATAGAACTTATGCAAGTGATTCATAGGGGCATACTCCGCCCATCGCTTGCTTTTTGCCTGATTTACTGCTACTTTTTCTAGGAGTGCAGCTTGTTTTTCCGCATCAGCCTCTGCATACACCGCTAAGTACGTTAGAGACCCATAGAAATAAATCAGCGAATACTGAAGCCCTGCGGTTAGAGCATCCGAATATTGCTCTGCTAGCACGGCATTTTCCAGCGCTTGTTGATAGTTTTCAAACAAATAACCGAGAATCAACTTGTTGAGATAAACGCTGCAAATCGCATACTGCACGTTATTAGCTTGATGCTGCGGTATCATGATGTCTTCATCATAAGCTTCCCCAACCAAACGGCAGGGGTTATCGGTTTTGCCTCGCAAGTTCAAAACAGCCTGCCGAAAAATTTTCACGAAACTGAGTGCGTTTCCCTGACGAATCTGATGAATAGCGCGATCGAAGGTTTCTGTCTCCCGCTCCATTTCCGCCAAGTCTCGGCCCATAGAGAAAGAAAGCGCCGTATAATTGTAAAGTCCATAGGCAGCATATTCTAATTCTCCTGCTTCTAGGGCAATTTGATGGGCTTCTAATAAAAATGGCAAAGAATCTTGAGGATAGCGTTTCCAATGCCGGACATAGCCATAAACAAGGTTGTAGGTTTTGGTTTTTAACTCTTTGCTTTTCAGATTATCTAGCAGACCTAAAGCTACCTCACCAGATTGATAGCCGATATCAATATCCCCTCCTGTTCCTGCATGAATTAAACCATACCAAGCATAACTAAAAGCAGATGTAGGTGCATTTCCATAAGTGAGAGATAGTTCTATTGGCTTGCAAACAATCAGCGGGAATAATTTAGATGCCGACTGATAAGAAGCCGACACAACCGTGCCTAAAATTCGCAGCGCTGCCAGATAATAGGAGTCGGTCATCTCTGGAAGATTAATCAATTCTTCCAACGTGTGGCGGGCGAACTTGCGTTTTGTTTCATCCTGGGTTTGCTGAACCTTTTCCGGGCTGGGATTATCGGGAAATTCCACGCCCAGTTGTTTGAGAACAATCAGCGCAGTCTGTTCTGCTAAGGGTAAATTATTCTGAGCGATGTAACTTTGAATTCGCACTGTATAAACTTTCACAGTATCCAGAGAAGTTCGGGCTTGCTGCAACACGATTTGCACCCATCGATCCATTTGTTCAAATTCACCGCTCAGAAATGCCGCTTCAACTGCTTCCTCGTATAGATTTAAGGTGAGTTGGTACTGGCTGTCCCAACAATCCGTTGCTAATAATTCAATTCCGTTACTCAAGCACTCAAAGGCTGCAGCATACGCTGTTGCGGCTTTTGCTTTTCGTCCAGCTACTAGATTTAACTGGGCATATTCTTGCCGTTCCACCCGATCGCTAACCAGCTTAATCGCCATATTCAAGTGGTTGACCATTTCAAAAATTCTTTCTTCTCGCTCGACTTCCGATGTTTCCTTAAACAGCAGTTGCCCTATCTTTAAATGGGTCGAGCGTTTTTGGTCTTCGGGAATGAGAGAATAGGCAGCCTGTTGTACGCGGTCATGCAAAAACTTGTATTTCGCTAATTGTTCATTGCTAGTTAATAAATCAGCGGTGTCTTCCCGCCCCGCTGGTTCACCTAAGTCTTTACTACATTGTTGATAAAATTTATAAACATCGCTAACTGGTAAAATCAACCCTTCTTGCAATGCTTGCCACAAAGCGGTTGCTGTTTCTGTTTGCGAATTTTCATCAACAATTGCTAACGTCGCCAAATCGAACTGATTGCCAATACAAGCAGCTAACTTTAAAACTTCCTGTGTCCTGATTGGCAACTTTCGCAACTGAACTGCCATGAATTCTACTACATCATCCGTTAGTGCCAATGTTCGCACTCTAGCGATATCGCACTGCCAATACCGAGCTTCAAAATTAAATTCAATTATCCCATCTTCCTGCAAAGATTTGAGGAATTGTGTGCTAAAAAAGGGATTGCCTTGGGTTTTCTGATAAACGAGTTCTGTCAAAGGCAGAGCCAATGCTCTAGAACAAACTAAGGTATCGGCAATCAGAAAATTCAACTCCGAGCGATCGAGCGGCGCGAGGGTAATGGTGTTGACTGTGGCTCCGGTTTGTTGAATGTCGGATAATGTCACCACCAAAGGGTGTATGGGACTGACTTCGTTATCTCGATACGCTCCAATTAACAAGAGATACTGCCGATCGCGATCGCTCGTCAAAAGTTGAATCAACTTTAATGACGCTGAGTCGGCCCATTGCAAGTCATCTAAAAAGATGACGAGGGGATGTTCTTTGGTTGTGAAGAGTTGAATGAACTTCTCTAATAACCGATTGAAGCGATTTTGGGCAGCACTGCCCGAAAGTTCTGGTGCCGGGGGTTGCTCTCCGATAATCCGTTCTAGTTCAGGAATTACCTCAACGATTACCTGAGCATTCTCGCCCAATGCTGTCAGAATTTGAGTCTTCCATTGTTCAACTTTAGCATCTGTTTCGCTCAGCAATTGCTTCATTAAATCGCGAAAAGCTTGTACAAAAGCTGAGAAGGGTTGGCTGCGTTCAAATTGGTCGAATTTGCCTTTGATGAAGTAGCCTCTAGCTGCCACAATCGGTTTGTGAACTTCGTTGACGACGGCGGTTTTGCCAATACCTGAGAAGCCAGCCACCATCATCATTTCCGCGCTTCCTCCACTCACACGATCGAAGGCTGCCAGTAGGGAGAATACTTCGTTCTCTCTACCATATAATTTTTCGGGAATGATGAAGCGATCGCACAAATCTCGCTGCCCTAGCTTAAAAGAGGCGATTTCTCCAGTTTCTTGCCACTGGTACAAACAAGTTTCCAAATCAAACTTGAGTCCGATCGCACTTTGATACCTATCTTCAGCATTCTTCGCCATCAGTTTGCTAACAATTTCAGACAGCACCACTGGAACGCTTTTGTTAAGGTTATGGAGTGGGATAGGCTGCTTGGCAAGGTGACAGTGTACTAACTCTATCGGATCTTCGCTTTGGAAAGGCAACTGTCTCGTCAGCAGTTCGTAGAATGTAACTCCCAGAGAGTAGAAATCCGTGCGGTAGTCAATGCCTCGGTTCATTCGCCCAGTTTGTTCGGGAGATATGTAAGGTAAAGTGCCTTCCAGGAGATTGGGATTTTGAATTTCTTGGGTTTGGCGCGGCAACAGCGAAGCGATGCTGAAGTCAATCAGCTTAACTTGTTTGCTGGCAGGGTTAATTAAAATATTGGCAGGTTTGAGGTCTTTATGGATGACGTGGTGGCGATAAAGTCCATCCAGCGAGTTGGCAATTTGAATGGCAATGGGAAGAAACTCGTTAATAGGCAACCCTTCCAGAGGTTCCTTGCTGGCGAACACTAGACTAGCGAGGTAGCTATTTAAGGAAATTCCGCCAAAGTCTTCCATCACCAGAGCATAGTGGTTATGGTATGTCTCCAGGCTGTATGCCTTGACAGTGCCGGGGATCTCTAAGTTTTTAGTAATGACAAACTGATTGCGGAAGTGAACGAGTTCGTGGAAGCGGGGAAAGTCATTTCGCAGCAGTTTGATTACTACGGGCTGCCGATCGCAAGAGCGACGACCACGATAAACTAGAGTTCGATTGCCTGCGTATATTTGCTCGTTAATCTGATATCCTCGCAAAATATTTGTTATGCTAGCCATACCTACCTATTCCTACTGCTTCTGTCAAGCCTGAAGCTTTTTAGAGTTACTATCTACTATTTTCGCTCTATCGGCCGTGCTATTGATTAACTATATTTAGTGTAATCTACTTTGTAGCTCAAATTATGAAAATACCATTTAAAAAACAAGACTTAATATTTGAGGCAAGAAATGTTGATAAGGGCTTTGATACTAAGTAGAAAATGAAGGAGGCTAACGCTGATTGAATGACAGCAGTTAATTATTGAAGAGGAAGTTAAGACGCTAATTAATAGGATGAAAAATATATAGCCTTTCTCAGTAACATGAGGTGCACGCTTGATAAGCGAGCATAGGCCTCCGTGGGCATAGAGCCTAGGGCATACCTCACCAAGATTGAGAACTGTTGTAGTGAAAAAAAATCCTGGCATAGCTAAGTCAATTAACGAGGTGTTTTGGTATTAGTTCCGTGTCGAAATTGAATACTTGGAAAAAGTATTTAATTTCGACACGGTTGCGGTTAGAAATCCGGCATCAGCAAATCGCCTCAACGAATCAAGAATCAAGCGCGTCTTTAGACATGAGAGTGTCAAAAAAGTTTGTGGGTAAAAAAATACAAAATAGGCTTAGGGAAAACGGTCAACCTTTTTCGGCTAGGCATCTTAGCCTGGGTTCTGGACATCGCTGACAAGACTTGCGCCCAAACTCTGAGTGTAATGGGTGAAATTTTATCAATTTTTTGATAAACTTGATGTTCGCGGCTTGAGAGTTGACTTCACAATAAGACAGGTTTCACCAGTTGTGAACCGCGCTGCTACATTGCACCTACCGACTGAGCGGGCAGGTGGCTTTTGTGTCTGCAGGCGCTGACTTAAGCAACTCCACAGCGCAGCAGGCAAAATAACGCTAAAGTTACTATCTACCTGTGTTCGCTGCAAGGCTACCCTTGCGGACTCAGGAAAAAAACACCCAAAAAACTCGTGAAGCGCAGCTATCCCGTAGGGAATCGCCTGCAATGTATCTAGATTGCAGGGCGGCGATTTCCCAAAGAATCACTGCTTTTTAACAGCAGCGTATTCTAGGAGACATCTCCGAAGCGATGCGAGCGAGATAATTTAAAATCTCCAAACAGGGTTTCAGTCCTAAGTACAGGCAGCATCGACGTAAATTTTTATCAAATCAGCTTCCAATGTGCTGTTTTAAAGTTTACTAGGCTCCCACCGCTCGGCAGCCTTCTCTCTCCGAGCTATAAAAACACATCCACCACACAATCACGGAAATAACATTCAATCAACATGGGTAACACGATCGATCCAAACAGAAACGTGCATCAAACTGAGCGAGGAACTCCATTCGCCGGCCAAAGCTGGTTAGTGGAAGAAAGAGATGCCTGCGGTGTGGGGTTTATTGCCAACCAAAGCGGCGAAGCTACGCACTCGATTATTGAAAAAGCGCTGCCAGCTTTAACTTGTCTGGAACATCGCGGCGGTTGCAGCGCCGACTCAGATTCCGGCGACGGTGCGGGTTTGATGACCGCGATTCCTTGGGAATTGCTGGATACTTGGTTCGCCGAACAGGGAATTGTGCCTCCCCCACGAGAAAACTGTGGCGTGGGAATGCTGTTTCTGTCTCAAGATAAATTTCAAGCGACTATAGCGCGGCAGGTGGTTGAGCAAGTTCTGACCGATCGCGGACTGAAACTTTTGGGATGGCGCAAAGTTCCCATTGTACCATCGGTTTTGGGCGAGCAAGCGCTAGAAAATCAACCTCAAATCGAACAAGTAATTGTCAGTTCACCGCACTTAGCCGGAGACGAACTCGACAAACATCTATTTTTGGCGCGCCGCACCATCGGACACGCGCTGTCAAATCGCCCCAACTTCACCCGCCGAGACTTTTATACTTGCTCTTTCTCCTGTCGCACGATCGTCTATAAAGGCATGGTGCGATCGGCCGTACTGGCAGAATTTTACCCAGATCTGAAAAATCCCGCTTATAAAAGCTCCTTTGCCGTCTATCACCGACGCTTCAGCACCAACACCATGCCCCGCTGGCACTTAGCCCAGCCCATGCGCTTGCTGGGACACAACGGGGAAATTAACACGCTGTTGGGCAATATTACCTGGATGAAGGCGCGGCAAGCGAATTTAGCTCACCCGAATTGGACTCAAGCTGATATCGACACGTTCAACCCAATTGTCAATCCCGAAAGCAGCGATTCGGCCAACTTGGACAACGTGATGGAATTGTTGGTGCACTCCGGCCGCACGCCCCTAGAATCCCTGACAATTCTGGTACCCGAAGCCTACAAAAATCAGCCGGATTTGGCTCCCTATCCAGAAATTGTCGATTTTTACGAGTATTACAGCGGCATTCAAGAACCTTGGGACGGCCCCGCACTGCTCGTGTTCAGCGACGGCAAACAAGTAGGTGCTACGCTCGATCGCAACGGTTTGCGGCCGGCCCGCTACTGCATTACTAAAGACGGTTTGGTAATTGTCGCTTCCGAAGCCGGAGTTGTCGATATTCCCGAAGCAGATATTGTCGAAAAAGGCCGTTTGGGGCCCGGACAAATGATTGCAGTTGACCTGCAAACCAAGGAAATTCTCAAAAATTGGCAACTCAAGCAGCGCATTGCTAAGCGGCACCCCTACGGCGAATGGCTGCAACAAAACCGCGAAATCTTGCAACCGCAGCCTTTTGCGGAAACAGCAACCCTCGACTCGCAAACGCTGTTAGCAACCCAAACTGCTTTTGGCTACACAGCAGAAGATTTGGACATGGTGATTGTCGAGATGGCGAGCTCTGGGAAGGAACCGACTTTCTGCATGGGCGACGACGCTCCCTTAGCTGTATTGTCAGAAAAGCCTCAGTTGCTGTACAACTATTTCAAACAGCGGTTCGCTCAAGTGACAAATCCGCCGATCGACCCCCTGCGCGAGGGGATGGTGATGTCGCTGACGATGAATATGGGTCTGCGGGGCAATTTGCTGCAAGCAGTGCCGGAAAATGCCAAGCTGCTAAAAATTGATTCCCCCGTACTCAACGACGCTGAACTGTCTTTCTTGAAAGAGCAAAAGTCTTTCACAGCAACCGAATTGTCAACGCTTTACAAAATTGCGGCCGGGCCAGGAGGTCTCAAAAGCGCAGTCGAGGAACTTTGTCAAGAGGCGGCTGCTTCGGTGCGCGAGGGTGCGAGGATTCTGATTTTGAGCGATCGACCATCGAAGGAAGAAGGCGAATCTTCTGTGGGATTGAGTGCAGAATGCACTTATATTCCGCCCTTCCTGGCAGTTGGTGCGGTTCACCACCACTTAATTAGCGTCGGCCTGCGGATGCAAACTTCCCTAGTTGTAGATACCGCCCAATGTTGGAGCACTCACCACTTTGCTTGTTTGATCGGTTACGGTGCGATCGCTATTTGTCCTTACCTAGCCTTGGAAAGCGTGCGCGCCTGGTGGTCTGACAGCAAGACTCAAAATTTGATGCAGCACGGCAAAGTTCCCAATATTACCGTGACACAGGCTCAAGCTAGATACCGCACAGCGGTGGAAAATGGGCTGCTGAAGATTCTGTCGAAAATGGGGATTTCGCTGCTGGCTAGCTATCAGGGGGCGCAAATCTTTGAGGCGATCGGCATTGGCGGTGATTTGCTCGATTTGGGTTTCAAAGGCACTGTTTCCCGCATCGGCGGTTTGAGTGTGGCGGAACTGGCTAACGAGGTAATGTCTTTCCACAGTCAGGCTTTCCCAGAATTGCACCTCAAAAAGCTGGAAAATTACGGCTTTGTGCAGTACCGCCGGGGCGGTGAATATCACATGAACAGCCCGGAAATGGCGAAGGCTTTGCACAAGGCTGTGACTACTTTTAAGGCTCAAACTAACAGTAATGGCAACGGGGCCGAACCAAAAATGACACCAATTGGTGACAAAAATGGTGAAAGTGCCTACGATCACTACGAGGTTTACAAGCAACAGCTAGAAAACCGCCCGGTAACTGCTTTGCGGGATTTGCTGGATTTTGCGAGCGATCGTCCTCCGATTCCTCTCGAAGAAGTAGAATCTGTAGCAGATATTGTCAAACGCTTCGCCACGGGCGGAATGTCCCTCGGCGCTTTGTCCCCGGAAGCCCACGAAACGCTAGCGATTGCGATGAACCGCATCGGCGGCAAATCCAACTCCGGCGAAGGGGGCGAAGATCCGGTGCGCTACAAAGTGCTAAACGATGTGAGCGAGGCCGGTTTCTCACAAACGCTACCTCACTTAAAAGGTTTGCAGAACGGCGATACAGCTTCTTCATCCATCAAACAGGTAGCTTCCGGGCGTTTCGGGGTGACTCCTGAGTACCTGATGAACGCCCAACAAATCGAAATTAAAATCGCACAAGGTGCGAAACCGGGTGAAGGCGGTCAATTGCCAGGGGCGAAAGTGAGCGAGTACATTGCTTATTTGCGCCGATCGAAACCGGGTGTCACGCTGATTTCGCCTCCTCCTCACCACGATATTTATTCGATCGAGGATTTGGCGCAGTTGATTTTTGACTTGCACCAAATCAATCCGAAAGCAGGAGTTTCGGTGAAGTTGGTGTCGGAAGTCGGCATCGGGACTGTAGCCGCGGGTGTCGCCAAGGCAAATGCTGATGTGATTCAAATTTCCGGCCACGATGGCGGCACCGGTGCTTCGCCACTGAGTTCGATTAAGCACGCAGGTTCTCCGTGGGAACTCGGATTGACAGAAGTTCACCGGGTGCTAATGGAAAATAAATTGCGCGATCGAGTTTTGCTGCGCGTTGACGGTGGCTTTAAAAGCGGCTGGGACGTGATTGTAGGCGCTTTGATGGGCGGCGAAGAGTACGGTTTCGGCACGGTGGCAATGATTGCAGAAGGCTGTATTATGGCTCGCGTTTGCCACATGAATAGTTGTCCGGTGGGCGTGACAACTCAACAAGAACACTTGCGGAAACGGTTCCCCGGAACACCGGAACACGTTGTTAATTTCTTCTATTTCGTAGCACAAGAAGTGCGGAGTTTGCTGGCGAAATTGGGTTATAAGTCGATCGCAGATATCATCGGCCGCGCGGATTTGCTGAAAATGCGCGATGGGGTGCAACTAACTAAAACTCAAGCGATTAATTTGGATTGTTTGACCAAGTTACCGGATACTAAGAGCGATCGATCTTTCTTGATCCACGGCGACGTACACACCAACGGGCCTGTGTTAGATGACGATTTGCTGGCGGATGCAGAGATTCAAAGTGCGATCGCCAATCACGGCACTGTTAGCAAAAATGTAAAATTGGTGAATACCGATCGCACTGTGGGAGCGCGTTTAGCAGGTGCGATCGCACAGCAACACGGTAACACCGGCTTTAGCGGTCAAATCACCCTCAACTTCACTGGTAGCGCGGGCCAAAGCTTCGGCGCGTTCAATTTGCCGGGGATGACGCTGGTACTGTCAGGCCAAGCCAATGACTACGTTGGTAAAGGGATGCACGGTGGCGAAATCGCGATCGCACCGCCGGCTGGTGCGACTTATGATGCTTCCGAAAATGCGATCGTCGGTAACACTTGTTTGTATGGTGCGACGGGCGGAACTCTGTTGGCTGCGGGCAAAGCTGGCGAAAGGTTTGCGGTGCGTAACTCGATGGCGAAAGCAGTCATTGAAGGTGCGGGCGATCACTGCTGCGAGTACATGACTGGCGGCGCGATCGTCGTGTTAGGAAAAGTCGGCCGCAACGTCGGCGCTGGAATGACTGGCGGCTTGGCTTATTTCCTCGATGAAGATGGGACTTTCCCGGCTCATGTCAACGGGGAGATTGTGAAGATGCAGCGGGTTTGTACGGCGGCTGGAGAGGCGCAATTGAAGGAGTTGATTGAGGCTCAGTGCGATCGAACCGGTAGCAAAAAAGCTGAGAAGATTTTAGCAAATTGGTCGGAATATTTGCCTAAGTTCTGGCAAGTTGTGCCGCCGAGTGAAGCGAATTCGCCGGAGGCTTCGGAACAAAAGATTGCTGTGGAAGTGTAATTTTCCAATTGGTTAAATAGATGAGGGGCGACGCGAGTTGCCCCTTTTTTGCATCTACCGGACTTATACCATTTCTCTAAAATCGTGCAACACTCTTCGACCCCCCCTAGCCCCCCCTTGCTAAGGGGGGGAACAAGAATACTGTTGCATTTTTTTTAAAAATTGGTATTAGCAACGGGGGTAAAAAAAGCCAAGCAACAACGAAAAAACCCTCTTGCTCCCCCCCTTACCAAGGGGGGGCTGGGGGGGGTTAAAAAGCCAAGCAACAACGAAAAAACCCCTCTTGCTCCCCCCCTTACCAAGGGGGGGGCTGGGGGGGGTTAAAAAGCCAAGCAACAACGAAAAAACCCCTCTTACTCCCCCCCTTAGCAAGGGGGGGCTGGGGGGGGTAAGAAAAGCCAAGCAAGCAACGAAAAAACCCAAATAAAAAAATGACAAAACTTTACAACAAAACCTCAGAAAAACTCAAGCGACAGCGGCTCCGCAGAGAAATGACAAAAGCTGAAAAACGTCTCTGGGACAGAATCAAAAACAGACAGCTTGAGAATTGTAAATTTCGCAGACAGTACAGCGTAGCAGAATTTGTGATAGATTTCTACTCGCCGGAAATCAAGCTAGCACTAGAAGTTGACGGTGATAGTCATTTTCAAGAAGGTGCTGTAGAATATGATGCGGAAAGGCAAGAATTTATTGAATCAGCAAGAATTAATTTTTTGAGGTTTACAAATGATGATGTTTATCATAATTTGGATGGGGTGCTAGATGTGATTGTAGATGGGATTAAATCGCTGAGAGCATTAGGTGTTTTACCCCCCCCAGCCCCCCCTTGCTAAGGGGGGGAGCAAGATGGGATAACAGGGGATTAAATCGCTGAGAGCATTAGGTGTTTTACCCCCCCCCAGCCCCCCCTTGCTAAGGGGGGGAGCAAGATGGGATAACAGGGGATTAAATCGCTGAGAGTATTAGGTGTTTTACCCCCCCCAGCCCCCCCTTGCTAAGGGGGGGAGCAAGAGCGGATAACAGGGGATTACATCGCTGAGAGCATCTTTAAATTCTGCACAAATTGCAGAATTTGCCGCGCAAAAATTGTGATCCCAACATTGCTAAAGACGATAAACACTGCTCTAAATATTAGATCAAATCTGTCGGGCGATCGGCATTCGCGGCGGCGCTGTTTTCCACATCAAATCTATTTCTTCCGGTGTCAATCCATAAGCTTGATTAACTAAGTCGGATAAACGGTGTTCGAGTCTCAACGCCTCAGCTTTGCGAGATTGAATGGCCGGTGCATATTCATTATAAGTTTCGCGGACGGCTTTTAGTCCAGCAACGCCGAGAGGATCGGAGGATTTAGTTTTCGGCATTCGCTTTCTGATTTCTGCTACAAACTCTGCAAAGGAAAGGGCAGAAAAATCTTCGAGTTTTTGTCCGACTTTATCAATTAAATAAGTGATTTCCAGCCATTGCAAAACATCCCGGTGAGTTTCTTGATTAGTTTTGGTGATTTCAATTAAACGGCTGACAATTAATTCGACTTCGGCACGAATTGAGTCAGTTGGTGGTGCGATCGGAAGCTTTTCCATCAAGTAACCAGCAGGGTTTAGGGCATCATCTTTCATGTGCTGTAAATACCGCCAATTGTGCCACCAGATGAGGGGTGAGTTGAGAACTGCTAATATATATAAATCGTCTTTGGGGAGGATAAAAACTTTATTATTTGTCAAATAACCATTTGTCTCATAGCTATACGAAGGATGGAATTGAATTTCTTGATATATAATTTTTGGTTTCTCGAATAGCTGCCAGTAGTCAATAGTATCTTGAATTTCATACCACTTATAATTCCCAGCTTTGCGTCCTCCCCAATCACCATCTCTAGTGTCATTCCATTCTTTGGGACGGGGTTCTAATTGTTTTCGATACTGATTTAAATAAAACTTAATAGCTGGGTAATTATCAATTTCAATTCCTCGGCGAGCAAAAATCATCCAGAGGTTTGGCCATTGGGAATACCAACGTTTTATATCTTGACCTCTGAGATATGGTTTGATAACTTCAGCAGATTTTGGGTCGGATTGAATCAAACTATTTTTGGTAGCTTCATCAATTAAAAATGCTTCATTTAATCCAGTTAATATTCCCCAATAAGGCTTAATTTCAGCAAACTCCTTGAGTGCAATGCCTGCTTGCTGAATTTTTTGCATCAACTCATCAACATTTGGTATTTCTAAACTCCATGCCTCACCCTTAAAGCGCGACCAAGGAATGTCATAACCGTTTTGTTGTACGTATTGGGTGAGATTGATATTAGCAAGTTCCTCACGGGGAACCGGACAAATAATCACAGGCAAATTAGGTTGTGGTTTTTTCTCCTCAATTTCCTTCTTTGTTTCAGATGTAGAGGAAAATGGATCAGGTTTTCGTACTGCTACAATACAAGGAAAAGTATCAGCATCTTCAAAAATTGGAGCGTGTCCAAAATCAATAATCTGCTCAAACACGGCATGATAAGCAAAAAACTTGCGAAGCGGTTCGCCATAACCTGATCTCAGCCATTTATTAGTTACAATATAAGAAAGAATCCCCCCTGGCTTAAGAAGTTTAAATCCTTTCTCATAGAAATAAGTATACATATCCGCCATTCCATGATAAGACTCGTAATTAGCTTGTAGGTAAGGCTTAAGCGAGGAAAACAACTTTTGGCGCACGTAAGGCGGATTGCCAAGGACAACATCAAAACCGCCCTCAGCAAAAATCAGGGGAAATTCAGCTTTCCAATCAAACGCTGTATCTGCTACATTACTGTCAGCGACGATCGAGTTTCCCGCTTTAATGTTATCATCCAAATAAGTCAGCGTTTTACCGGGTTCCGCTGTCTTCAACCACAGCGAAAGCTTCGTAATTTCCGCCGATTCCGGCAGCAAATCTACGCCGTACAGGTTGTTACTTAAAATGCTTCGGTCAAATTCCAGCGAGTTGCCGTTTTTTGGCTTATACCCCAAAGCATTCAATTCGCGATCGACTCTTTCGTACTGCTGCATCAAATAATCAAAAGCCGCAATCAAAAAAGCACCCGAACCGCACGCCGGATCGATGACGCGCGTTTTTTGCAGCACCTCGTCTCGATACGCTTTCCAAAACTTAATTGCAGTTTTCTTTGGTGGCTGCACCGACACTTCAGCAACTTCGCCAATTAGGAATAAATCGCGCAATTCTTGCTCTCGCCGCTGCAAATAGCCACCGAGAGAAACCTCGACAATATACTGAGTAATAAAAGCTGGCGTGTAAAACACACCTTGAGTTTTTCGCTTGCCTTTTTTCTGATTGTATTCCTGTCCGGTAGTTTCAGCATTTAATTCTTCCAAATCTGTAACAGACTGCTCGAAAATATGCCCCAAAATATCGACGGAAACTTCGGTATCAAAATCAAATCTGGTCAGCTTATTAAGCAGACTGCATAAGGGATTTGGCACAGTCAATTGTGCGTCTAAAACCGGATCGAATTTAAATAAACCGCCGTTGTATCCCGGTACAGGAGGGTCATCATTTCCCACATCAACCCAGCGAAATACAGATTGATAATTTTCCCAAATTAATCTAGGATTGTATTGGTCTTGGTGGTCGTGAGCGTTGCTGAGTGTTTTTGGCGGCAGCAACCCTTTATCTTCACAAAAAGCAATGAATAAAACGCGGTCTAAAGTCTTTTGAGCTTTTTCGATGAGTACGCGATCGCGGTTGGGGATATCCTGCGGCCCAGAAAAGCGAAAATGTTTGACGAGAGCGAGTCGAATTGCTTTGTACTCTTGATATAATTTATTGGTAATTTCCTCTTGAGCTTCGTCAGAGTCTTTTAACAGTCTGTCAATAACAGAACCTGTTTGAGCTTGGTTGGGAGGCAAAAAATTGCGGCGACACAGCAGAAAGTAAAACCGCTTAAAAGCTGCAATATCCGCCAAGTCAGTTAGAAAAAATTGTTCGTAATAAGCGGGAGTTTTATTGGTATGATAAAGTCGCAACTCTCGATAATTCGAGACAATAATCCAGCGACAATCGGGTGTATAATTAGCGTAGCGCCAACCTTGGTCAACTGCTGATTCCGATCGCCCGGATGCCGGACGGTCTAAATCATTTTTCGCTCCCTTGAGTTCGATCGGAGCAATCACTTTACCTTGCAGGGACACGGCTGTGCCTTTAGGATTGCCAGCAGCAGTAAAAAAGCCGATCGCCCCGTCAGCAGAACCGCCACCATCAGATATCGTTTGTTCGGCGTTAATTTCCCAAGCTTTCCCCGCACCTTGAATTACCGAGCAATATCCCAAAATATCCTGAAAAATATCATTAATAAAACTGCCGTGCAGCGAAACTTCTTTAACTTCGTCTAACGTACCCGTTTTAAGTGCAGCAATCCAGGTTCCCAATTTTTGGTGGCGCACTTCCATATCTTGCGGAAAGCTAAAAGCACGCAAAGCAGTGTTGAGTGTTTTGCTGTGAAAAAGGGCGCGAGTAGAGCGATTTGTCATCTTTTCAAGCAGGTTAATCAAGTTAATTTTACAGCATCCAAGTGCAACAGAGGCTCAGACCTTCTGCTATCAAATCAGTTATACTCAAAGGCCGAGCCTCTTCGTTGGCGTAGCCCCCGTAGGGGCGGGCTTCGCTAACGCACCCTACCCCCTCAAAAAAGTCCGCGAATCGCCCGCTTCGATCGCACAACCGCCCCCTAAAGCTGAGCTAGCTCTCATTAACTTTGCATATTGTAATTATCACCAAAAGCTATAATTTTTTCTCACTCGCTTTCCGCTGCTCCCTCCGGGTTTTACAGCAAAAGTTAAATACAGGTGAGCTTATCTGCACTTAACCAAAAGTTTTGTTACAATAGGTGAGCTGTTACAAATCGTAACTTATGCTGGTTCCTATTTTAATAATTGACGTTGCCCTCGTTGCCTGGTCTTTGCACTTGATGCAAGAGGCGATCGCGCAACGGGAATTTTCACTAATGCTAGCCGGCACTCTAGTTGCGGTATCAGCCGCCGCCCTGCTAGTCGTCTACTTCCTCATGGGGTCTTGTTTGAGCCATTTAACCGAAATATCCCAACACACTTACTAAATGATAGTAGGCGATTGACCGTTGTCCAGAAGCGAGGAGAGTTTTGTGAAAAAAAAGCCGAAAGCCTTGCCAGCCGAAGGCTCAAAACTAATTTCCCCAAAAAGCTTGACAAATATTGGTCAGTTAAGGCATGATTGAGAGCGCGAAAAGAAAGGGGAATTAGCTCAGTTGGTAGAGCACTACAATGGCATTGTAGGGGTCAGCGGTTCGAGCCCGCTATTCTCCATAAACATTAGAGTAGGGAAACGGCACTGCTGTGTCCTAATTTGTACCAAAACCTTACCAGCGCGTGCTTAAATGCGATCGCGACTTGTACCTAAACAGTATTGGCGTGTCCTTAAATTCGATCGCGACTTGTACCGAAACAGCATAGCCGTGTCCTTAAATTCGATCGGGCCGCACACCGCGAAAACCAATTTTCCCGTAAAATCAAAACAGTCTACCCGCAACCAAAGCGCTACCTGTGGCAAAGTCAACTGAACCCAACAATCCAGAGAGTCCGAGCCAACTTGCCCGATCGCCTCTGTACGACCTATCATTAGAACTCAAAGCCCGAATGGTGCCCTTTTCCGGGTGGGAGATGGCAGTACAGTACGCAGGCATCAGCAGCGAACACCAAGCAGTGCGCCAGCAAGCAGGAATGTTCGACATTTCCCACATGGGAAAATTCTGTTTGACAGGGAAACAAGTAATAGAAAAATTTCAACCCTTAGTACCCTCAGACTTGAGCCGCCTGCAACCCGGTCAAGCTCAATATACAGTCTTGCTAAATGCCAAAGGCTGCATCTTAGACGACATTATTTTCTACTGCCAAGAACCAGACCCTATCACTAACGAAGAACGTGCAGTAATCATTGTCAACGCCGCCACTCGGATCGCAGACAAAACATGGATCACCACTCACTTAGAATTGAGCGAACTCTGTTTTACAGACATTTCAGAAGATAAAGTTTTAATTGCCATTCAAGGGCCAGAAGCTGTTAACTATCTCCAGCCTTTTGTAGAAGACAACCTCGCACCAATTAAGGCATTTGGTCACTTAGAAACAAATCTGTTGGGACAGCCTAGTTTTATCGCCCGAACAGGTTACACCGGCGAAGATGGGTTTGAAATCATGGTGGATGCCGAAGTAGGAAAAGAACTGTGGCAAAAATTGTTAGCTGCTGGCGTTGTACCGTGCGGTTTGGGTGCGAGAGATACCTTGCGTTTAGAAGCAGCAATGGCTCTTTACGGTCAAGATATCGACGACAATATCACGCCTTTAGAGGCTGGATTGGGTTGGGTTGTTCACCTCGACACCAAAGGCGATTTTATTGGTCGCGAGGTTTTGGAACAGCAGAAAGCGAGTGGAGTATCAAAGCGGTTGGTAGGGCTAGAAATGCAGGGGCGGCACATTGCGCGCCACGGCTATCCGGTAATATTTGAAGGCGAAACAGTAGGAGAAGTTACTAGCGGTACATTATCGCCTACATTGAATCGGGCAGTAGCCCTCGCATTTGTTCCCGCAAAATTAGCGAAAATCGGTCAGCAATTAGAAATCGAGATTCGCGGGAAAAACTATCCGGCTAGTGTGGTGAAAAAACCATTTTATAAATCGCAAAACCGCCCTAGTTAGATTAAGTAGGTAAGCCTTAATTCAGGACTTACCTCCTGGGTCCAGAAACCGGGTTTTTTTACGAAAATAGTTCGTTGTAGACCGCAGATTCGGTAAAAAACCCGGTTTCTTTAGTAGGAGTGCGTCCAGGACTGATTGAGTTCTTGTGGAACGGGCTTCTAGCCCGTTGCTCATATTGGTCAAGAAGATTCATCTACTAGCTTAGCAAATTTTCGCAAAGTTGCAGCATAGCGATCGCCCGCCACATCCATCAAATCATTATGACCTGCCCCATCAACCCAAAAATTTAATTTCGGCTCGTTGGCCACTGCAAACAACTGTTCTCCATGCCAAAAATGCACCACCTCATCAGCCTTACCATGAATCACCAAAACAGGCGATCGAACTTTGCCAATTTTATCAATATTCACAAACTTGTCAAAGGGTAAAATCGGAATCCGCGTCAACACCCGAAAAGCCGAAACAAAGGAACTTTCCACCACCAAACCGCCGACTTTTTGTCGCGAAGCCAAATCAATTGCCGGCCCACCGCCCACAGAACGGCCATAAAGAATAATTTGGTTTGCAGGTATTCCCAACTGTTGGGTTAAATAATTGTAAGCAGCATCAATATCACGATAAGTATTATACTCAGAAGGATTTCCCTGACTCGTGCCGTAACCTTGATAATCATAGGCAAACACAGCAAACCCGCTATCTCGAATCTCTCTGAGTAGCCACAAAATGCCGCCCAAGTCTTCGGCATTCCCGTGACTGTAAAGTATGGTATATTTAGCTTGCGGGTTAGGAAAATGAACAGCAGAAATTTTCACGCCATTAGCTGAGCTAACTTTGATAAATTCCCTGGTATCACTCTGGCTAGATGGCGGAGGTTGAAAAATTAGTCGTTCTGAAAAAAAGAAACCGTATAAACACAGAAATGCGTAAATAAAAATTATAGATCGCATCAGTCGTTTGACAGAAAATTCTCCAAAAAGCAAGCGTTTAATATTTTTTTTGTTCCCGTTAGCCATCACTAAATGCCCATAGTTCACTAAGATTTACTTGATACTTGGTTTATTGCGAGAAAAGACATGGCACTAAAATACCCCGATGACTTGAAATACTTAGACACCCACGAATACATCCGACTCGAAGGCGAAATTGCCACCATCGGCATTAGTGCCTTTGCAGTTGACCAACTCGGCGATATCGTGTTTCTAGATTTACCAGAAGTCGGTGCTGGGTTGGAAAAGGGCGAAGCTTTCGGTACAGTCGAGTCAGTGAAAGCGGTTGAAGACTTGAAAGCACCAGTTACCGGTATCGTCGTAGAACGCAATGATGACATTATAGAGGCTCCCGAAAATTTGGCGGAAGACCCCTATGGCGCTGGGTGGCTGCTGAAAGTGCGCGTAGACAACACCAGCGAAGCAGACGACGCTTTCTCGGCCCCGGAGTATCGCAAAATGGTCGAAGGGGAATAGGGCATAGGGCATGGGGCATAGGGCATAGGGCTCGTTGATAATTCCACAATCCGCCAGGGGTTGAAACCCCTGGCTAATAGCACAAGTCGTCTAAAGACGACTGATACCAAATCCGGCTTAAATACCCCCTTTATCTCGCTTGTCCGCTAAGGCAGACTTCGTTTGACTATCGACAGCGGTTTCAACCATCGACCTTAATCTACAGTCGTCTTCAGACGACTTTAGCTATGAGACAGGGGTTTCAACCCCTGTCGGACTGTCGGACTGTCGGACTGTCGGACTGTCGGACTGTCGGACTGTCGGACTTTGATACACGCAAAAAATCTTCCTTAGTCGTCTTCAGACGACTTTAGCTATGAGACAGGGGTTTCAACCCCTGTCGGACTGTCGGACTGTCGGACTGTCGGACTGTCGGACTGTCGGACTGTCGGACTGTCGGACTGTCGGACTGTCGGACTATCGGACTATCGGACTCTCGGACTTGGATAGACGCAGAAAATCTTCCTGGTTTTCTTAGCAAAATGTTACAAACAAAGAAGCAAAAGTCTATTCAGGAGAATCCGCCTTGGTACTCTACAGCCCTCAACTTGAACCCAACCAGCAGCAAAACCTTTCCCCCATCAATGGTTTTGCGGGCCGGCACATTGGCCCGACACCCAGCGAAATCCAGCAAATGCTCAATGTTTTGGGCATTTCCAGCCTCGATGAGTTGATTGACAAAACGGTTCCAGCGGCGATTCGCATTTCTCAACCCTTACAACTTCCCGCAGCGCAAAGCGAGTACAGCGCTTTGGCAGAATTGAAAGAAATTGCTGCAAAAAATCAGGTATTTCGATCGTACATCGGCACTGGATATCACGACTGCATAACTCCCCCCGTCATTCAGCGGAATATCCTAGAAAATCCCGGCTGGTATACAGCTTACACTCCCTACCAAGCCGAAATTGCTCAAGGGCGATTGGAAGCTTTGCTGAACTTCCAAACCATGATAATTGACCTCACGGGTTTGGAAATTGCCAACGCTTCTTTGCTGGATGAAGGGACTGCGGCGGCGGAAGCGATGGCGGTGAGTTACGGCGCCAGCAAAAAGGGGGCAAAAGCGTTTTTTGTTTCCCAAGATTGCCACCCTCAAACTGTGGAAGTGGTGCAAACTCGCGCTAAGCCGTTGGGAATTGAGGTAATTGTCGGCGACCATCACAGCTTTGAGTTCGATCGTACAATCTTCGGCGCTCTCGTGCAATACCCCGCCACAGACGGCGCAATATACGACTATACCGATTTTATTCGATCGGCACACGAAGTCGGCGCATTAGTCACAGTAGCCGCCGACATTTTGAGCCTTTGCTTACTCACACCCCCCGGCGAATTCGGCGCGGATATAGCCGTAGGAAGCACTCAGCGCTTCGGAGTACCGATGGGATTCGGAGGGCCCCACGCAGCCTATTTCGCCACGCGAGAAGAGTTTAAACGGCAAGTTCCGGGGCGAATCGTCGGCGTTTCTAAAGATGCCAACGGCAAATCTGCTTTACGTTTAGCCTTGCAAACTCGCGAACAACACATCCGCCGCGAAAAAGCAACCAGCAATATTTGTACTGCTCAAGTTTTGCTGGCAGTGATGGCGAGTATGTATGCTGTTTATCACGGCCCGTCTGGACTGAAAGACATTGCTGAGAAAGTACGGACTTTAACTGCGCTTTTGGCATCCGGTTTAAGAAGTTTCGGATACAAAATTGGTTCTCAACCTTTCTTCGATACTTTGCGGGTAGAATTGGGAGACAAACCGCTGTCAGAACTTCTAGAAGCTGTTAAAGTTCGCAAAATTAATCTCCGAGTTTTCGATGATTCGACAGTGGGAATCACTTTAGATGAAACTGTCAGCGTTGAAGATGTGCAAGAGTTGTGGGAAATTTTTGCACAGAATAAAGATTATATCAGGGCAGACGGGCAGAATGCTCTCAACATTCCGCTGGATGCAGACGCATTGAATTCCTATTTGACCTTACCAGATTTTTGCGATCGCACCAGCAGCTATCTCGCCCACCCAGTTTTCAACAGCTACCATTCAGAAACTGAACTTTTGCGGTATTTGCACCGTTTAGAAGCCAAGGATTTATCGCTAAATACATCGATGATTCCCTTGGGTTCTTGCACAATGAAATTGAATGCAACAGCAGAGATGATGCCGGTGACTTGGGCGGAATTTGGCAAGATACATCCCTTTGCACCCCGCGATCAAACTCGCGGCTATCAAATGATGTTCGTGCAACTAGAACAGTGGCTGGCAGAAATCACCGGTTTTGCGGGAATTTCTTTGCAGCCAAACGCTGGTTCTCAGGGCGAATACGCGGGCTTGTTAGTTATTCGCCAATACCACGAACACCGAGGCGAATCTCACCGAAATATCTGTTTAATTCCCCAGTCAGCCCATGGTACAAATCCGGCTAGCGCCGTGATGGCGGGGATGAAAGTAGTAGCTGTCGAGTGCGATTCCCAGGGTAATATTGATGTTGCAGATTTACATAAAAAAGCCGAAAAGCACAAAAATGAACTGGCGGCTTTGATGGTGACCTATCCATCAACGCACGGCGTTTTTGAGGAAGAAATTAAAGAGATTTGCGAGATAGTTCACAACTGCGGCGGACAAGTTTATATGGACGGCGCGAATATGAATGCTCAAGTTGGTTTGTGCCGCCCCGGTGATTTTGGTGCTGATGTTTGCCACTTGAATTTGCACAAAACTTTCTGTATTCCTCACGGTGGCGGCGGGCCGGGAATGGGGCCGATTGGGGTAATGTCTCATTTAGTAGAATTTTTGCCCAGTCATTCTATTCTTAACAGTCAACAGTCAACAGTTAACAGTCAACAAATATCAGTTGGTGCTGTTTCCGCCGCGCCTTGGGGAAGTGCTAGCATTTTGCCTATTTCTTGGATGTACATTCGGATGATGGGAGGAGTGGGTTTAACTGAGGCGACAAAAGTAGCAATTCTTAATGCTAATTACATGGCAAAACGGTTAGAATCTTATTATCCGGTTTTGTACAAAGGGAAAGCTGGTTTAGTGGCGCACGAGTGCATTCTGGATTTGCGATCGCTCAAAAAATCTGCGACTATTGAAGTCGAAGATATCGCTAAACGGTTGATGGATTACGGCTATCACGCGCCGACGGTTTCTTGGCCGGTCGCTGGTACGGTAATGGTGGAACCGACGGAAAGCGAATCCAAGCAGGAATTAGACCGTTTTTGCGATGCAATGATTGCAATTCGAGCGGAAATTGCGGAGATTGAAAAAGGTAATGTTGACCCGCAAAATAATGTGTTAAAAAATGCGCCGCACACCGCAGAATCTCTGATGGTTGATGAGTGGAATCGTCCTTATACTCGATCGCAAGCGGCTTATCCAACCTCTTGGACTCGCGAACATAAGTTTTGGCCGGCGGTGGGTAGAATAGATAATGCGTTTGGCGATCGTAATTTTGTCTGTTCTTGTTTACCAATGGAGGCTTACAATTAAGATTGTAATCCATGTAAATCTCGTTTATATCTGAGTCTAGATCCCCCTAAATCCCCCTTCAAAAGGGGAGTAGGGGTTGACTTTGAGAACGCTTCCAGTCCCCCCTTGTAGGGGCGGTGCCCCCGTGCCCGCCCTCTTGGCTAGGGGGGATCTCCGGGTTTGATAGATGCCGAATATCTAGGTAAAAAAACCCGGTTTCTCAACCTCACCTCTCTCTTCTCTTCCTCTGTGCCCTCTGTGGCCTCTGCGGTTAAATCATTCCGAAACAACCGTAAACGATATCATCCAAAGCCTCAACCAAAATTCCCCCATCTCAGCTACAATCAAAACCATCCTCTCCACCCCCACAAACCCGCCATGAGGCACTGGCCCCCCGGACAACAACTACACAACGGCAAATACATCATCGAAGAAATCCTGGGGGGCGGCGGATTCGGTGTCACCTACCGCGCCCAAAACCCCAAAGAAGGCAAAGCAGTCGCCATCAAAACCCTAAATGCCAACGTTCAAGGTAAACCAAACTTTCGCGAATACCAAACCAAATTTGTCAACGAAGCATTATCTTTAGCCCGATGCAGCCATCCCCACGTCGTCCAAGTTTACGAAGTATTTCCCGAAATGGCAGGAAATATCGAATTGTGGTGCATGGTAATGGAATTAATCGACGGCACTAACTTAGCAGAATATCTCGAAGATAACGGCATTTTGTCGGAAGCGAAAGCTTTGCCAATGATTCAACAAGTCGGAAGCGCCCTGAGTTTTGTCCACCAGCAAAAATTTACTCACCTCGATGTTAAACCCCAAAATCTTATGCTCAGACAGCGGGGTTTTGAAGCAGTTTTGATTGATTTCGGATTGGCGCGACAGGTGACAGCACCGGGAAAATTGAGGACAAATAGTAATTCCGGTACTGAGTGTTACGCACCCATTGAATTATTAGAAAAACGCGCCGAACTTGGTGCTTATACTGATGTTTATTCCCTAGCAGCAACGCTTTATGTCATGTTGACTGGTGAGTTGCCGTTTCCGTCGCAATTCAGGAAGCAAAATATTCCTTTAACTCCGCCAAAGCAATTCAATTCAGAGATTAGCGACAGGGTGAATGCGGCGATTATGAAAGGAATGGAGTTGGAACCGCAAAGTCGCCCGCAGTCGGTGCAGGAATGGTTGGATTTGCTGATACCGAAACCTGTGGCTGCTGAGACTACACGGGTAGTTTCAGCCGTGGGAATGGATTATATAAACTTGCGGAATTTATTGGCGGCTAAAAAGTGGAAAGAGGCGGATGAGGAAACGGCGAGAGTGATGTTGAAGGTGGCGGGTAGGGAGGAAGAGGGATGGCTGGATACAGAAAATATTGAAAAATTTCCCTGCGAGGACTTGCGAACTATTGACCAACTTTGGGTAAAATACAGCAATGGGCACTTCGGCTTTAGCGTGCAGAAGCGCATCTATCAAAGTCTGGGAGGAACCAGTCAATATGATGAAAAAGTATGGGAAGCGTTTGGCGACAAGATAGGTTGGAGAAAAAATAACTCATGGGTGTACTACAAAGACATCACTTTTTCAGAAAAAGCACCAGAAGCTCACCTCCCGTTGTTGCCGCATGTCGTAGAATGGGGACCTTGTGATGAGAATGGGGAGGAAGAAAATGGGGGTATTATGGTGTTGGGTTGGGTGAGGTGGGAGGGGTCTTCTCTCGCGTCGAGACTTGTAGACTGTAACATCTAAGCGTTACAGATTTTTATTAAGACTTGTGAACTAGACTTTTTGTACGAAGCCACGCCAGTTCTACGTTTCCGATACCTGGCACTCGCTATCATCAGTTTCCGGCTCGTTTTCCGTAGTTTTTTGTAGTATCTGCCCCGCTATTTGCGGGTTGTAACAATTAGCAAAAACAAACTTTTCAGCCACCGCTAAAATTTCTGGATTTTCCGCAAATTCAAGAAACCGGGTTTCTGGGATAATTTACGCATCATCACCCAGATTCAGGAAGAAACCCGGTTTCTACCTCCCCACCAACAGCCTCTAAACTCCATAACTTAGAAACAAAATTTGTAGTTTGCATTAACAACCAAGACTAAGCAACCAACAATAAAACTTAAACAACTCTTGCTCCCCCCCTTACCAAGGGGGGGCTGGGGGGGGTTAAAATATCAAACAACCAACTAAAAAACTCAAATAACTCTTACTCCCCCCCTTACCAAGGGGGGGCTGGGGGGGTTAAATCCTATACAACAATGACAAAACTCTACAACAGAAGCTCAGAAAAATTCAAGCGACAGCAGCTTCGCAGAGAAATGACAGAAGCGGAAAAGGAGCTATGGAAACGTATCAGAAACAGACAGCTTGAGAATTGTAAATTTCGCAGACAATACAGTGTAGCAGCATTTGCGCTAGATTTTTATTCACCAGAAATCAAGTTAGCACTGGAAGTTGATGGTGACAGCCATTTTGTGGATGGCGCTGTAGAATATGATGCAGAAAGGCAAGAGTTTATTGAGTCGGCTAGGATTCATTTTTTGAGGTTTACTAATGATGATGTTTATCATAATTTGGATGGGGTTTTAGAGGTGATTGTGGAGGGGATTAAATCGTTGAGAACATCGGGTGTTTTACCCCCCCCAGCCCCCCCTTGGTAAGGGGGGGAGCAAGAGTTAGCCCCTTGTTGAGGGTGGGGAGCAAGAGTTAGCTCTTTGTTAAGGGTGGGGAGTAATGGTTAGAAATGTACATGAGATTTAATCGTTTATTGCATTAACTCTTTTACCCCCCCAGCCCCCCCTTGGTAAGGGGGGGAGCAAGAGTTAGCCCTTTGTTGAGGGTGGGGAGCAAGAGTTAGAAATGTAGATTAGATTTAATCGTTTATTGCATCTACTCTTTTACCCCCCCCAGCCCCCCCTTGCTAAGGGGGGGAGTAAGAGTTTGGAGGGTACATGAGATTAGTTCGTTGAGAATATCTGGTATTTAACCCCCCCCAGCCCCCCCTTGCTAAGCTATGCTTTATAAACATCTTTCTTAACAAGAAAGTTGACAAAAGTAACTACTTGTGTAGCGGATATGGGGGCGCTCGCGGACGATCGAATACGAATTATCCTGATTCGAGTTTTCATTGATATCTCCGTCTTTCAATGAGTTGGCTCAAGTGCGTTCGGGGTTTTTCCCGATCGCACATTTTGAACCAATAGAATAAAATGTTTTTCTGCCATTGGCTCACGGCGGTTTACCAAAATTATCGTTGATAGGAGCGACACAATTTGCGAGCGCAGCTATTTCACCCTGAAAACATACAAATTCAAGTTGTTTTCAGTTGATTAAATAGTAGCCAACCCGTCATAATATCATCCAATCTTCTCAAGCCACGCCACAAAGTCTTAACTCCTGGAAAACCATCATGTTTTCGTCCTAAAAAACCTCCCAATTTGGCAATCCAACCAACAGCTTCCCCTAAAGTTGGCGGGGAAGAATGAGGATAACTTTTGTGATAAATTGTTGCATAAAGAGCCTGCCATTCTCGATGTGATAACATAGTTTCACAACTGGCATCAGGCGCGCTGCGAGCCAGATGAGTAATATAAAGCAAACGCCAAGCTACTATCGAATAAGTAGCTAGAGCCATTTCCAACCTCTCTGCTGTTTCTAATTGCAGCTTCTCAATTCCACAACCACTTTTTAATACATAATGATAACGCTCAATCAACCAACGATAACTATACCACCTCACATAAGTAGTCACATCCTCAATACAAGTAATAGGTAAAGTTGTTAACAGCCACCACTCAATTGCTTCTGCCTCCGATGGTGCTGATGATTCTCTTACTAAAATAACTTGCAGTTCGAGCGGACTTAATTTCTCTTGTTTAGCCCGATTTTTAGGGGGTTGAATAGTTAAGGTTTTATACCGAATAGTTAAAGTTGCTACTCGTGATGGTCGAGTCGGGTTGCGCTTTAATTCAACAGTCATCGTGGCTTGCGGTTCGACTAACTCCATCTCTGCTTTAAGATGGTTGGATGAAAACTCTAAACATCTGTTTTGAGTAGCTCGAATCAAAAAATCTGCTTTGTCACGGTTGGCGCAGGCAAATAAGTCATAAAAGTCTGCTTCTCGATCGGCAATTGTGACTACTTTTTGCGAATTAGGGATGATATATAACGTGTTTTTTAAAGCATCAAGCCATCTTTGACTTTCTTTTTCTTCAGTTGATTTTTGAGAACGTTTAGCAGCTTTACCTAAATATTTTGGCGCTCTTGCCCAGACATATTGGTCGATAATTCCTAATGGTAGCCCTTCTGTTGTGGCGGCCAAAGTTGAATGTACTTTCAATCCACTGGCATATTTACTATCAAGATATCCGACTCCTTTAACTGCTTTATGAGTAGTGTAATTTAATTCGGTTGTATCTTGTATTGCCAAGACAATTTGATGATTTTTGATTCTTTCTACTGTCGCATCTACGTGTCCTTTCCTAAGCTGAGCTGGTTTGATGTATGGTGAATCCCAGAAATCGTAAGTAGCCTTAGTTTCCGCCCATGTACCACTCGCTTCAGGTACACTAGATTCTGGTTTATTGCTTAAATTAGAGACAATTTTCATGAATCTATTTGTCCTTCTTGGATCTCCTAAGTCAGTTTTTTCTAATTCTTGTCTTACCCATTGCTCGATCATTTTAACCTGACTCCTGGGCAATCACCCGATCGTTTAACAGCATAGATGTTTATTTTTGTCAACTTTCTTGTTAAGAAAGATCCTTATAAAGCATAGCTTGCTAAGGGGGGGAGCAAGAGTTAGCATTTTACTAAGGGTGGGTGCAAAAGTGTCTATAATCCAAAATTCATAATTTACAATTTATATGACTTCAAAAGTTACCCTCACTATCACCGCAGGTAATCTCAAAGGCAAAGAATTCACCTTTGATACCCGCACTACTTGTATTATCGGCCGCGCTAAAGATTGCTATCCCAATATTCCCGACGACGAAAAACACCGCACCATCTCCCGCTATCACTGCTTGCTGGATATCAATCCTCCCGATATCCGGGTGCGCGATTTCGGTAGCAAAAATGGCACTTTTGTTAATGGCGAAAAAATCGGTCAGCGAGAACCACATCAAACTCCCGAAGACGCGGCTCAAATTCAATTCCCAGAATACGACTTGCAGGGGGGAGATGAATTTACACTCAGCGATACTTCTTTTCGAGTTGCTGTTGCTCTTGACCCGGAAATTGCGAAAAATCTCAAACAACAATCACCCCCAATTATTCCCTCAAATCAAGAGAATTTGTGGGAGATGCTGAAAGCTTTTCTGTTCAAAGCTGTCGGTGGTAAAAATAATATCGGAGTTCTCGGTGATTATGTTTTACTAAAAGAGTTGGGTAAGGGTGGTTTTAGTTTGGTTTATTTGGCGCGACATAAACAAACAAATGAAGAAGTCGCCCTGAAAGTGATGTTACCAAAAGTTGCTGCGAATCAGCGGGCTGTGAATTGGTTTTTGCGGGAAGTTGATAATACTAAATGTTTGAAACATCCTCATGTGGTAGGATTTAAAGAGTCTGGTTATGCTGATGATACTTTCTTTTTCACGATGGAATTCTGTGAGGGTGGTAGTGTTGTTGATTTGATGGCAAAACGCGCTGTCAGCACTTTGCCGATCGCTGAATCTGTAGCTATTATTGTGCAAGTTTTAGATGGTTTGACTTATACACATAATGCGGAAATTCCGAATGTAAGATTGGCTGATGGTAGTTTTGCCAAGGGACGGGGTTTGATTCACCGGGATTTGAAGCCGGGGAATATTTTTCTGGCGAATGTGGGTGGGAAACAAGTTGCCAAAATTGGGGATTATGGGTTAGCCAAGGCTTTTGACCAAGCAGGTTTAAGTGGCCAAACGATGACTGGTAATGCTGTCGGTACGCCGTATTTTATGCCGCGACAGCAAGTGCTTGATTATAAGTATGCGAAACCGGAGGTTGATGTGTGGGCGGCGGCGGCTTGTTTGTACGTGATGATTACGGGATATTCGCCTCGCAATTTTGCAGGATTAGACCCGTTTCGTGCTGTTTTGGATAATGATGCAGTTCCTATTCGCGATCGCACTTCGTCCATCCCTCAACCGCTAGCCACCGTGATCGATCGCGCTTTAGTTGACAATCCTGAAATTTATTATAAAAGTGCAGCAGATTTTAAAGAAGCCTTATTAAACACTATATCATAAATTAATGAATCCACGATTTTTATTGCAGTCTCTCGAAAATAAACCTCGTTGGCTTGTCCTATTTTTATTGGGTTTAATCACGACTTTGGCAATCGCCACAACAACAGCTTACATCACAAATGGCATCGCCCAAACAGCCAATCCCACCTTATGTGTAGACGTTAAAGCCGATCGACATCCGATAAGTCCCGATATCTACGGTATGAACGATGATGGACTAGAAGCCGCCCTCGCCAAATAGTTGCCAATTCCGGTGGAACGCTGGGGGGCTCATCACACCAGCCGCTACAACTGGTTATCGGACGAAAGTGTGTGTAGGATTGGTTTCAGTATAAAAGGGGTTTTAAGCTATTAAGCATCGACCATCCAAGCAATACACTTTTGCATTTGATTGCTCATTGTTTGTCGATCGGCATTATACCTGCGGCCGTGTCCCGGCAACACCCATTCAAACGAGTAATTAGCCAAATTCTGCATAGATTTGATTTGTTCGGGCCAAGAATACCAACAGACTTCGCGAAAGGCAACTAGCTGCTGCAAACTTTCCGACCAAGCAAGATGATCGCCGGTGAACAAAAACTTGTTATTGTAAAGCAAAACTGTGTGACCTTTCGTGTGACCTGGCACCGATATAATCCACAAATCATCTGCTAGTTGATACGGTTCTGTGGGCGACAATTGCATTTCTACACGGCAAGTATCAGCGTTAATTTCGTCATAATGAATGATGCGATCGCACCCAAAATGGTCGTGGTATAGTTGATGATCTGCCACATCATCGCCGTGAGTCAAGTACATATAGCGAATGCCGCCCATTGCTTCGATAT
Source organism: Microcoleus sp. B4-C1 (assembly GCF_036705285.1). Lineage (NCBI taxonomy): Bacteria > Bacillati > Cyanobacteriota > Cyanophyceae > Oscillatoriales > Microcoleaceae > Microcoleus > Microcoleus sp. B4-C1. The sequence continues at coordinate 56,954 of NZ_JAUBUC010000019.1, forward strand.
TTTTAACTAGCGGCGGCACAAAACGGGGAGAATCAACTAAAATATTGCCTTCGGGACGGACAATTAAATAGCTGGCTGCGGCGTAGGATGTCTCTGAGTGGTAGCCGCAGTGATAGACATTTTCTGCTACGAGTGCGGGTAACAGTTGCTGGGCTTCTTTGATCCTTTTGGGTTTTTCTACAGTGCCGATCGAACTTGTGGGACAAGACAAAAGAGCCGCGAGCGATCGCATTTCTTCAGTCTCGTTTGTTGGCTGCTGGTAAACCGCCGACTGTTCTCCCGCTTGACCAAATACTTCCGGTGCCATCCACCGACAAGTATCGCAGTCAATGCAGCTACTGTCTACATAAAAATTACCGCTGATATTTTCAGTACGCCGCAGATTGATGTGAGCCATTTTTCTACCTTTTAATAACCAATAGAAATAATTGTAAATTATACCAAATTTGGCTTAAATCTCCTTTTATTTCTTAGTCCGCGTAGGCGGACTTTGTTTGTGTAGTAGCGGTTTCAACCGCCGAGTATCAAAGAGGTTTTGAAATGTTAGAACCCAGAATTCTTAAAGAAGTCTGGGCTCTGGGCATTCTATTTTTTTAGGTGTTACTACCGCTGCTGATCCGCTGGAAAAGCACCCGCTTTCACCGCCACAGTAACAGGTTGTCCGCCGCGGCTTAATTCAAGCTGCAGATCGCTGCCCACTGTACTTTTCTCGACAATTTGCTGTACGCTGCCAGCATCGCTGACTTCTGCACCATTGATTCTCTTGATCACATCGGCAACGCGAACTCCAGCTTGTGCCGCCGGAGAATTTCTCGCAACTCCCAAAACTAACACGCCTTTATCTTCAGTCAGCCTCAATTTGGTGTTGGGATTTTGATTAAATTCTCTCTTGATTGCGGGAGTAATGCTCAACATCCGAACGCCGAGATAAGGATGTTCGGCTTTTCCTACTGTTACTAATTGGTCGGCAATTTGTTGTGCTCGATCGATCGGAATAGCAAAACCCAATCCTTGAGCGCCTTGAATAATCGCCGTATTCATGCCGATAACTTGACCGCGCTGGTTCAGCAGCGGGCCGCCAGAATTGCCGGGATTGATCGCAGCGTCGGTTTGAATAAAGCTGACGCGCTTGTCGGGAACACCGACATCGGCGCTAGAACGGCCTGTAGCGCTAATAATTCCCACAGTCACAGTATTGTCCAAACCGAGGGGATTGCCGATCGCGATCGCCCATTCTCCCGGCTGTAACTCTTCAGATTTGCCCAAATTCACCACAGGCAAATTGTTAGCTTCAATTTTAACAACAGCCACATCAGTTACTGTATCTACGCCTAAAACTTTGCCGACAAATTCGCGGCCATCCTTCAGTTTTACCGTCACCGTATCCGCGCGGTCAACGACGTGAGCGTTAGTCAAAATGCGGCCATCAGAACCAAAAATAAAACCCGAACCGGAGCCCCTTTCTACCCGATTTCCCGGCGCAATCGGAGATTCTGAACCAAAGAAGCGGCGGAATTGCTCAGGTATCTCATCTGGAACTTGGTTCGTCACCGTGCGAGAGGAATTGATCCGCACCACTGCCGGGCCAACTTCCTGCACAACTTTAGTGACAAAATTAGAGTCTTGAGAGGGGAGTATATTGGCAGGCAATGCTGAGATTGGCGCTGCAGTTGAAGGTTCAGCTTGAATGGCGTTAGAACTTCCAGGAACTCCAGAAGTTAGGGCGTTGCACCCAACAGTTGCGGTGGAGCCGAGCAAAATTAGGGATAAAAAAGCCAGTTTTTTCGGCAAAGAAGAACGGCGAGAACGCACAGTTGTAGCAGGCATATTTTTAGTTGACATAGTATTGATTTGGTGGGAGTTAGAGGGAGAGTTATAATTAGGATTTTGCATTTTTAGCACCTACTGTAATTAAATTACAACTAAAGGTTCTTTAATTTTAATTCAAGCATTTATGAGTTCTGCTTGACTGGTGGGGTTTACCCTACAAGCTGGGGTAGAAACCGGACAGTCGCCGGCAAATTGTTTGTGGATTCGAGCTTTTGAGTGCGATCGAACAGGGTCTGCACTGGCGAAGTGCTGTCTGAGTGCGATAATACAAACTACGGTAGCCAGCTCGCATATTCCGCATTTCCCGCGAACTTTTCACAGGATTGATATCCGAAGTCAACAACAATCCTGGACTCAAAAAAACCCAGGTTTCTACGCAAAATATTCATTGTGAGCGATCGAGGTTAACGTAGAAACGGAGTTTTTGACCCCGCCTGCATCCATGAAGGATAGCAGTTAAAGCACCGGAAAGCCTCACCCTAAAGCAGGAAGTAAAAAACCTGTAAAGCCTCAAGCTAAAGTACCAACTAAACCTTAAGTCAAAATAGCCTGCAAAAACTCTCTTCAAATCTAAAATTTGAACCTATGGAGGAATTTTATTGCTCCATCGGTTCAATGGAACTAACCGAATCGATTTCCCTCGACTTGTTCCTCGAACTTTCCAAAACATCAACAGTATTCTTAATAAAACCAGCCATCGGCACAGCAACTAACAAACCTGCTATTCCCGCCACCTTAACCCCCACCAGCAGTGCCACTAAAATCCACACAGGATTGAGACCTATAAAACCGCCTAATAACCGAGGAGCAACGCCACTTTCAATTATTTGCTGAATTACTGTAGCGACAGCTAAAACTGTGACTCCGAGCCAAAAGTTGTTTAATGTGATTAGCAAACTGACAATGCAAATACTGAAAGGTGCCCCGAAGGGAATCATAGTCATTACACCCACACCCAAACCGAACAGAAGTCCGAAGGGAACTCGCATAATTAAAAAAGCAACAGTGATAGACAGTCCCATCAAACCCGCCAAAGTTGCTTGCCCGACGAAGTAGTTGTGGAAGCTTCGCGCCAGCAACTCTCGCAATTGAAGGCTCAGCTTGGAGGGAAACCATTTAAATAATCCTTCCCATACGCGATCGCCGTGCAAGAGCAAGTAGAATGTCACGACTATTGTGAGGAGAAAATTCAACAGACTGTCTGCAGCACCCAAACCAAATCTGAGAATTTCGCCAGTGAGAGACTGCAATTGAAATGAAAGTCGATCGCTCAATTGGGTAGTCAAACCGCTAACATCAATGCGGAGATTGCGATTTTCCGCCCAATTGTGGAATGCTTCAATTTGTTCTGTGCCAGAAACTATCCAAGTCGGCAGTCGGGTGGCGAGCTCAGTGATTTGGTTTAGCAGAATGGGAGCCAGAGTGATAGCTAAAACCACCAATACCAGTAAAGTCAAAAACAATACCGATAAAACTGCTCGATCGCGCTTTAAGCCGTATCTGTGCAGAAAGCGCACGGGATAATCTAGCAAAAAAGACAGCACTGTAGCCACTACCAAAACTGTAATCAGGGCGCGAAAATATTCAAAGACTAGGAGGGCTAACCAGCAGTTGAGTACCGCTAGGGGAAATACCAGTCCGTAAGTCCACCACTGCTGCAGTTGAGTGAAACGTCTCATCTAAGTTAACCGAGTTAAAATTTGAGATGCAAGATGTGAGATTGGCGCTGCTATTCGCCCTTCTTTCTTAACCACTTTATAGTGTATTTATTTATACCCGACTGCTGAAAATTTCCAGTTGCTCGACCAGCAGGGGAAATCGGGTTGCTGGCAGGCAGAGCCTGCCACAACTATGTTATATCGTTTCCGCTAGTATGGATATATTACCTGCGAAAATAATTTATTTTCAGTTGACCGGGCAGCGGTTTGCAAATCGCAATTCAACCTTTTTCCCCGTGCCTTTCCAGAGCTAATTGAATTAAACGGTCTACTAATTCAGGGAAAGAAATGCCGTCCGCTGCCCACATTTGCGGATACATACTGGTAGCTGTAAAGCCGGGAAAAGTGTTGATTTCGTTAATCAAAACTTCTCCGGTTGATTCAATGTAGAAAAAGTCTACTCGCGCTAAACCTGCAGCGTCTACAGCCAAAAATGCTTGCACTGCCATTTCTTGGATTTGCGAGACGATCGCACCGCTGACTTTTGCCGGGATTGAGCAGTCGGCTTGTCCCTGGGTATATTTAGTTTCGTAGTCGTAGAAATCGCTTTGAAAAGAAATTTCTCCCACCGTTGAAGCTTGGGGATTATCGTTACCTAAAACTGCACATTCTAATTCTCTAGCAACCACACCCGCTTCGACAATTATCCGCCGATCGTAGCTAGCGGCGCTGTCGAGAGCAGCTTCTAACTCAGCACGCGATCGAGCTTTAGAAATCCCAACAGACGAACCCAAATTAGCTGGTTTGACAAAGCAAGGATAGCCCAACTCAGCTTCAATTTTATCACAGAGTTTAGGGAAAACGCAAGGATTAGACCAGATTTCGGAACGGTTGACAGCGATGTATTTTACCTGCGGCAAACCAGCCTGAGCAAAAGCCATTTTCATGGCAATTTTATCCATTCCCAGCGCCGAACCTAAAACCCCCGAACCGACAAAAGGAACTTGCAATAATTTCAGCAACCCTTGCACAGTGCCGTCTTCACCGTTTGGGCCGTGCAAAACAGGGAACCAAACATCTACAGCATTAAAATTAGGAAACTGTCCAGCGGGAGAATCATCTTCTGCTGTTTGTTCCTCTATTTCCAGAGGTTTTCCGGTGTCTAAGACTTGTTGAGGTAATGTTCCCGACAGCCAGCGGCCGTTTTTTTGGATGTAAAAGGGCAGAACTTCGTATTTAGAGGCATTTTCCTCCGCAGCGAGGGCACGGGCGATCGCCCGCGCCGAACTAATTGAGACTTCGTGTTCGCCCGATCGCCCCCCGAACAATAGCCCGATCCGCATCATTGTCATTTTTCACTACTCCTAGGACTTTTCGACAAATATACACGCAGAGAGCGCAACTAAGGCACATACGAACCGCTTTAAGACTACTTATCTCCTCCCTTCCACTCTTCCTCTGTGTCCTCTGCGCTCTCTGCGGTAAAAAAAATTACATCTTCTTAGAAAAGTTCACCAGTAAGCCGTCCCCTATCTCATTCCGGTGCTATTTAAAGCATTTCCCCCGTCAAACTAAAAGCGCGAATATCTGTAATTTTAACCCGCACAATTTTACCCGCCAATTCAGCAATATCGCCCTTAAAAAAGGTGAGACGATTGCCGCGAGTGCGTCCCATCACCTGAGTTGAATCTTTGAGATTTTGGACTTCCACCAAAACCTCTTCAGTGCGTCCGAAATAGCGCTGCGATCGTTCCATCGCCGTTGTTGTCACTACATGATTGATTCGTTGCAGGCGATCGGCTTTCACCTCCTCACTCAACTGATTTTCCCACAAAGCCGCCGGCGTCCCAGGGCGAGGCGAATAAGCCGCAGTATTCACCAAATCGAAACCAACATCTTCGATCAACTTCAAAGTCTTCTCAAACTGCGCTTCCGTCTCCCCAGGAAAACCGACAATCGCATCCGCAGTAATCGAAGCATCCGGCATATAACGGCGAATTGTATCAATGATCCGGCGGTATTTTTCCTGAGTATAACCCCGCGACATCGCCTTCAAAATATCATTATCTCCCGACTGAAAAGGAATGTGAAAATGTTCGCAAACCTGCGGTAATTCAGCACAAGCCTTAATCAATCTCTCCGTAAAATAGCGCGGGTGGCTAGTAGCAAATCTGAGGCGATCGACTCCCGGCACATCCTGCACAAAATAAAGCAAATCCGTCAAAGTATGCTGGTTGCTGCCGTCCGGTTTTGTCCCCGGCAAATCGCGCCCGTAAGCATCAATATTTTGCCCCAACAAAGTTACTTCCTTGTAACCTTGACGGCCCAAATCCTCCATTTCCGCGCGAATTGCCTCCGGCATTCGCGACTGTTCAACCCCGCGAACATTCGGGACAACACAATAAGTGCAGCGTTCATTGCAGCCGTAAATTACATTCACCCAAGCAGTCACCTTGCTATCGCGGCGCGGCTTAGTAATATCCTCCATAATTTCAACAGCTTCAGTCGCCACAACTTGATTGCCCTCAAAAACTTGTTCCAGCAAATCTTCAAGTCGGTTAGCGTGTTGCGGCCCCATTACTAAGTCTAATTCCGGCACTCTCCGCAGCAGCGCTTCACCTTCCTGCTGCGCCACGCATCCAGCTACAACTAAAGTTAAACCCGGTTCTTGGCGCTTGCGATGAGCTTGCCTTCCGAGGTTAGAATAAACTCTTTGTTCGGCATTATCGCGAATTGTGCAAGTATTGTAGAGAATCAAGCTAGCTTCGTTCGGGTCTTCCGAGAACTCAAAGCCCATATTTTCCAGAATGCCGGCCATCCGTTCCGAGTCGGCTTTATTCATCTGGCATCCGAAAGTAGTGATGTGATAGCGGCGGGGTTTAACGGTCATGGCGAATTGCAGGCAAATAAAAAATATAGGTTTTCAACCTTAACACTTTATTATAACACTTCTGTGTTAAACGACATAGGTCTGGTAATTGGGAATTTTAATAATTATAGGGTGTGCAATGCGCCCCTTATCGCTACAAATATTTTTAGATACCCACAAAATCTGCGAAGTCTGGTATCGGGCTATTTTGTTTTTTTAGTGATAAAAAAACTGTAAAATTGTTTTGGCAATACCTTGTGCAGCCAAATAAGGAACCCCATTGCCAACAGTTTTAAACATATTAGTTAACGTCATCTTTGCCGGCAGTGCAAAATCTTTTGGCAGTGACTGAATAGCCAGTGTTTCTGCAACAGAAAGTCGGCGAAGTTTGTAAGGGTGCAAGTGAACTTCGTTATTGCCGTAACACGCTGTTGGCGAATAACGCCATCGGTGCAATCGCTTGAAAGATTTTTTTGAATCATCTCCTTCATCAACGGAAGCAAACCGCTTAATGCCTGCTTTGGGTTGAAAATAGTGTTTGGCATTGGGATGGTTGAGAACGTCATTTTTTTGGAACCAAAATTCTACCGTTAAATCTTGGGGAATGCCATCAGGACAAGGCACGAAACCATCATCTGCAAAGGCAGTTCTATCAGGCCAAGGATGAGAAAAAATTTCTGATTTGGGATATAATATCTGACTTTGCCAAGGAAATAAACTTTCGGATAACATTTGGCTTTTTTCTTCTAGGGAAATGCCCAGATTTTTGACAAGGTTTTTTCTAAAGCCCATCAAAATAATTCTGTCTCTATCTTGCGGGACACCGTATTCTATCGCATTAATTAAACGTTCGGCAAAAACGTATCCCGAATCAGCCAACTGCTGTTTTAGTTCGTCGTAAAAAGATTTATGTTTTTTGGTTCTCCACAAGCCTTTGACATTTTCAAATAAAAAGAAATCCGGCTGCTGCTGGCAAATCAATTCAATGTATGAAGCTGAAAGTTTGCCTTTATCTCCTTCCCCACCTCGGTTTTTGCCACCACTTGAAAAGTCAGGACAAGGCGGCCCCGCGATAAATCCCACAATATCGTGATGCTTGCGGGCATCCTGCATCAATTCCCGCAGGCGAAAAGCTGGTTCTCCCCCTACAAGTCGAGTTACATCTGCTTCCTCTCCTTCGCAATACCCGTATTCTGGCTGTGGTAAATTTAGACACTGCCGAGAATAGCGGTATGCTTGCATGAAAGGTGGGAAAATTTCATTGACATACGCTATATTAAAGCCGATCGACTCGAAACCCAGATCGAGCAAGCCAGAACCCGAAAAAAATGAGAAAATACAGGGGATGGGGAATTGGGAATTGGGCATGGGGAATTGGGAATTGGTAATTGGTAATTGACCGGGCGGCGCGGGTTTATGAGATTATTAATTTGAGGTGATTATTTTTTGTAAAACCCGCCTCTATAGGTATTATTACAACCATTGGCCGCCACGGAAACGCCAGTGGGGAAACAAAATTCGCATCAGTGTTTGCGACGCCAGATAAATAGCCAGCCATACTAAACTATAATGCAAAGCAAAAGCTCCCAAGTCAAAATCTTGTGCAGGTATCCCCGGCAAACCGATAATTTTGATTAAAAATAACACAAAAAGTGCTTCCCAAATCCCGGCGAGCAATTGAAATGCACCGGGCCAATCTCGATCCCATCGGAACTGCTGGATGTATATATATAAAGCATCCCAGCCGAGGCCAAAAATCGCTATATACCCTAAAATCCAGAAAAAGATTGAGCCTGATTGAGAAGTTATTAAACCTAGAAAAAATGGCAGTGTTACTAAAAGCCCTACAGTTGCAAATAATAATATTCGAGTTTGCCATCGGCCAAATAAGGTGGGAGTCATTCGATTTTGGATTTTAGATTTTGGATTTTAGATTGAATGCGAAACGGTTTTGTTTCTAATCAATCTGGAGATTTATTTAAAATCCATTTCAACCATTGCACAAACGATCGCCAAACGCTCAATTTCCGCACACCAGCAACTCGGTGGGCGGCCAGACTTTCAACCGATCGCAAGGCGGCGTATTGCAAGCCCAAAAAACTGTCTACGGGCGCGTAAGGCCCCCCCAAAGTAATCGCGCCGGCTGCATATACCCGGCCTTCTGTGTTGCTAGCAGAAGAATTCCGCAATTCGGGCACTTCAAAATCGTTGTTAACACTCAGCCGGCCCAAACCGTTGAGGGGAAGATTATATTGAGCTACCAAATCGTTTAATAAAGGACTGGTTTTTACCTTAGCGTCCAAACCGGTAGCATCAATAATAAAATCAGCTTCTAACTTAATTTGCCCCTTGAGTTCCTTCTCCTGAATGTACGTCACTGTGCGGTTTTGACTGTCGCGCTCGACTCGCTCGACTTCCCCGAAGGTAATTTGATACCATCCTTGACTTAAGCCTTCTTTGACAATTCGTCGCCAGTCGCTGCGCTGGGCTGTGGTAGTGCCGCCCCAGTCGGTGAGCAACTGCGGGCGAAATTCGGGGGCGGCTTTTTCCAAAAGTACGCGGAGTTCCCCGCCCCAGCAAGCTTTCGGCCAGTTGAAAGGTTGAAATTCGTAGTGATTTTCGACGCTGCGCTCAGCGAGTTTAAATTTGTTACCTTGAGGTTTGGGCGATCGCATCAAATGCAATACTTGAATATTACTGTTCCGCTGTCGCGCTTCGTAAATCCGCTGCACCACCCGCGAAGCCACAATTCCCCGGCCTCTAATTAACACGCTGCCGCCGCTGGCCTCCAATTTTTCGTAAACGCCGTCGTGGCTTTCGTAAGCGTTGACAACCGACTCAAAATCCTGGGTTTTTTCGCGGTAAGCTTGCAAATCCGGCAAAAATTGAATGGCGGGATAGCCGGTGGCTAAGTGTACGTATTTCGCGATTAAAAAAGCGTGGTCGCGGTGTTCGGCATTCGATCGAGAATAAGCGATCGCGTACCTGCCGTCATCTGTTTTGCGAATTCCCCGCACTCTACCGTAGCGAAACATCTGATTCCACCCAATTCGATCGACTTCCCTGTCAATAGAATCAAACACATTCCCCGCGCGAGGCGTATAAGTTTCGGCAAAAGTCGGTTCAGCAAACACCTGCCACATCAACATCAACGACATCCCCAAACGCCCTTTCAGCAATTCCTGCCAAGCTTCCCGCAAAGCATAGGGAGGCCAGCCCCAAATGTTGTCTGGACAAGAGTCAGAATTCGATCGTAGGCGTTCCCGCAGCGGAATTTGAGAATTCAGGCACAGACGCAGGTAGCGCGCGTAAGGCTGGTTTTCCATGCCCAAAACAGCAATTCGATCGATTTTTACGCCGCAAATTCTCAGCAAATCCACCCAAATAAAGCTACCCAAACCGCCGCCAACAGCAGCCCAATCAACTTCTGTTACAGGGAGTCCCATAGATTGGAGCGATCGCATTGACACTTGAGAAGCGTGCAAAAATGCGATCGGCGGAAATTCTCCCCTACTACTTGTTTGAGAAACCTGCGACATTATTTGCGGCCCCAATGCAGGGTCTGGCCCATTGGTCTGCGGGTTAAAGAAAATGTGAGAATTGACCGACGGGGTTTCTGGGGAATTAACAGCAAAAGAAATGCCGATCGCGTAGGGCCCAACTTGCAGCATATCCCCGTTTGCCAGCACGCAACGGGTTTGGCGAACGCCGTTAACAAAAGTACCGTTGCGGCTGCCCGTGTCAGTAAGTAAAATACTGTTACCTTCACTGCCAATCACTGCGTGAAAGCGAGAAACTTGACTGCTGCTGAGGGCAATTCGAGAAACTCGTTTCCCGTTGATTGTGGCGGGCATAGCTTCAAAAATTCGCCCCAAAGCGATGGGTAAGTCGAGTATGGGGGATCGACAATCCCCCGTAGCTGTATCTGTCCAAGTCAGTCGCAGGCGCAAGGGTTGAGAATTCATGATTATTTTTTAAACATCAGCCGTCGGCTTTGAGCTTTCTGCAAAAAAAGATTTTTGAAGTTGAGAGTGTTTAGCGGATAGCCAGACTTTCCATTTTTCCAACTTTCAAGGAGAGATCATCACACTCGCCGCCGCCGCCAAAGAAGTACCGCACCACGGACACCCCGCATTCAACTGCGCGTAAGGCGAAATTCGGCTGCATTTGGGACACTGCAAACCATATTGTGAAGGCCCCGTCGGCTGAAAGTTACCAGGTGCGGGAGGCCCCAGCAAAACTGTCTGGGGCGCGGCTACCTGCACCTCCGTGACATTTACCACCTCGATTTGCACTTGCCCTAAATGGATGTGGCTTCCCAATTTCAATTTTGCTTCGCCTTGGGCGAGAATTTTTCCATCTACCAGGGGCGGATTGCTTTCGCGCAAATTCCGCACTGCATACTCCTGCAATTCCTGATTAAAAAATATTTCAACGTGCAGACCCGATACGCTGGGATGCGAAAATACTATATCGCACTTCGCCGGATCGCGCCCTAGCCTCACGGTTCCCGGATTTTTGCTCGGCTGTCCGTTTTGAATTGTTCGAGTTTGACGCACCCCAGCTTCTGTCCATGCTAAAGTGAGCTGGTTTGTCATGATTTTATAGTTAGCTCAAAAATTTGACACTCCGGGCGCGTAAACGCACCGGGATTCTTTAATCTACGAGCCAATTTGCTGAGGCAGGATTTCTCCAGCCAAAGTAGAGATTGATTCTCCTAAAGCGTTACTTGCGTCAAGCGCAAAAGTTCCGGTATGCCCTACCGTACCCAATCCTCGACTCAGGATATTTCTAGCCGCGTTTTTATCTCTATCCATTACACACCCACATTTACAGACGTGCGTTCTAGTAGATAGCGTTTTCTTGACAATTACACCGCAGCTAGAGCATTCTTGGCTGGTATATTGCGGATTCACCGCAACCGTAATCTTTTCAAATACTTTTCCAAAGTATTCAAGCCAGACACGGAACTGATACCAAGATGCGTCGTTAATAGACTTAGCCAAGCAATGATTCTTCACCAGATTTTTTATTCTCAAATCTTCGTAAGCGATTACATCGTTTGATGAGATTACGCACCGTGCAAGCTTCATTGCATGGTCTTTACGCTGCCTACTTATTTTGAGATGGCGTTTGCCTAGAATCCGCCTAGCTTTGTCCCTGTTGTTTGAACCTTTTACTTTCCTGGACACCCGACGTTGACAACGTTTAAGGACTTTTTCACCTTTTCGCAAAAATCTCGGGTTCTCAACCGTAATTCCTTTTGAGTCGGTGTAATATTCCTTCAATCCTACGTCTAAGCCTATGGTGTTCCCAGAGGGGGCTATGTTTTCCTTTCGATCAATATCAATACAAAACTGAACGTATACGCCATCCGCACGTTTTACCAATCTCACCCGTTTTATTTGGCTAATTGGATAGAAATGCAAATCGCGTGTCCCCTTGAGTTTTAACCGCCCAATCCCTTTCTTGTCGGTAAAATTGATGGATTTTCGGTCGTCGGCAAGTTTCCATCCAGTTGATTTATACTCAACAGAGCGGCAATCTTTCTGGAACTGTGGATAGCCTTTTTTGCCGGCCACACCCTTCTTGCAGTTATCGTAGAATCGGGAGATAGAAGACCATGCTCGTTCTGCGCTAGCTTGTCTAGCCATTGAGTTGAGTTCGTCAGCAAAGGAAAAATCACGCGCCAGTACAGCGCAGTATTTATTCAAATCATATTTATCCACCTTTTTGTTGTCCATCCAATACCTTATACAGCTATTGCGGACGAATTTTGCGGTACGAATTGCTTCGTCTACGGCAGTAAACTGATTTGATTTTCCGTATGCTTTAAACTCGAAAACTAGCATGGTTTTACCTCCCACCTTATGCTACTATGTTCAGCATAGGATGTTCCGTGAGTTATTAAAACTTTACAATTAAAGCCGTCAAGCGAAGGACGGGGTTTTAAACCCAATTTCCTGATAAAAAAATATTAGCTGATTTATTTTGAGGACGGAGTTCCTCACCAAAAAACTTAATTAGAATTATTGACGCAGACTCGATCGCACTTCTAAAAATATTATTATGTGCAGCTATACAAAAAAGCCCTGACTTCGGGGCTTTTAGTGCTCGTATTGGCTTTTTTTGAGAGACTGAATCGCGCTTGTCAGCCTTTCTTTCCCGCAAAATTATTGACCGCAGTGCATTTTCGTTAAAAAATTGCTGTTCAAGATTGGCCAGCGATTGCTAAAAAACTAATTCCTGGGGGGTTTTCACCTTTGCAAAGCTATGGTGCGCTAGTCACGAATTTTGGAGGCTGGACGATCGAACTACCTTGGTAACTTCGATCGCCCCCCCTCCTCAAACGTTTACTGTCCTAGTGCTATGTCTCACGCTGCAACTGTGCAATCTTTCATTACAGGGCAAGCCTTAAGAGACTTAAGCTTCGCTTTTGCGGCTTTTGCGACCGCCTTCGCGACCAATTTGAGCCATGTGTTCGCGATTTCTGCTGACAGCTTCGCCGCCTTTTTGGCCAGCTTGTCTGGCTTCTTCAGGGGTGAATTCGTGTGCAGTTCCTTTCTCGTGTGCAGCTTTTCCGCCTTTGCTAGCAATTGCGCGCTGTTTTTCTGCATCCATAGAAGCGAATCCGCGTTTGCTTTTCTCAGCCATGACTGTCTCCTTGTTTTTTTCTGATTTTTTAGCTCGATCGCGCCTTCGCCTCCCACTGTCATGGTTACTCCCAGCCAGTGGTGAGATATCCGACGGTAAATTATGAAACCTCATCACACGAATCTAAGCTTTTGGTTTAACTCGCAGGATGACTCTTTCATAATTTACAAATGTGAACTAAAAATAGTTCACGCCCGGGCACTATAGTTAGAGCCGCCAATGTTTTAAGCTGGTTACTGTCTTTCAATCATTCTATAAACCTCCCCAACTTTTATACCTCTTTCTCAGGTATAGTCATTCTTTAGTTCGCTGGAAGGATGGAACCGAAAGCTGATTGGCAGTAGACTCAGAGGATTTTTCGACTTAACCGCGCCACCTCAAAAATTAAAAGTCCAAAGACGGATGCTTTTTTGGTCTTTTTACTTTTTTTTTGGGCATTCCGCACTTGCCAGTTATCCCTATGTTAGTTGGTCTGCCGATCGAGTGGTTTCTGGCAAGCGATATTTTGGGGCGCAGCGCAGGACGTACTCGATCGCACTTATCAAGTTTACCTTATGACCTATGGAAACATACATCGGTTTTACGCCTGTTTGCGTCCTCAGCGCGGCTCCTACCGTTGAGCCCTCTAGCAGCAAGGGTTGCCAACTGCCCCGATCGAGTCCGACTTCTGAATGTTCTCCAATAAATCGATTTTTGGCAACTCCGATCGTGGGAATCCCTGTCAAAACCCCCAAATGGCAGGCCAGACCGAATCGGCGGGGATGGGCTAGTCCTTGACCGTCGCACAATATCAAGTCTGGCCTCAAACTGATATTTTCCAAAGCTTCGAGAACTGCCGGCACTTCTCGAAAAGACAGGAAACCCGGAATATAAGGAAAAGTTGTAGGACTGCGAACCACAGCTTGCTGCTGCAATTGCAAGTCGGGAAAGCTCAGAACTGTTACAGCGGCCCGCGATACATCGTCTGTAATGTCGTAGCCGACATCTACACCGGCGACGTACCGAACTGTGTCCAGTTGATTTTGGGTAATTACCTCTGACCGAAGCTGTTCTTGAATGGCGATCGCCTCTTCAATTGTCTGCGGCCAAGGGTGTCGCTGCAACATTTTGATTTTTTTTCAACCGTTCTCATCTAAGCTTAACTTATTTTTGGGCATTTTTAAACTCGGATTTTTATCGTTTGTAGCTATAAATTCCCAACTTGCCCAAGGAGTCTTTTTTTCTACTCAGGAGGGTTGAGCAAGGCGGGCCGATGCCAATTCTACAAATAGAGTCTGTAGGTCTGAGAGGGAAATTCTATCTTTCGTGGCTTGCATGAACCCGCAAAGGTTTTTGTAGCACGCACCTGCCATTTACCATTAAAATTTACCCACAAATTAGCAGTTGAATTCTGATTTTTTAGCTTTCTAGAAAGCTTTGTCTTTCCGATCGCCCTTTTATCGCTTCTCAAAGAGCGATCGAGCTATCTATTTACTTCTGCTTTATCTAAAAAAATCCTCTTTGTCAAGATGATTGAAACATTTATTCATCAATAATCTCACCCAGCTACAAGTGGGATTGTTCATACCCACTCATCGAGCTAAGAGGTTCCCAGACCCTGACAAGTATATGACTTTTATGAATAAAGATACATAAATTTATGAGTAGTTGCACCATTAACATGAAGTTATAATCTTAGATAACATCGAATATAAAACTAACATCAAGTAACACAACATAGGTGAATCAACATATGAAAACCATGCAAAGTGTTCAGTACAACCTAGCTCTCTACATCGTCGGTGGCATCGTCTTCATCATCGCAGCCTTAATTTTAAGACCTTTTGCCCTCGTCGGCCCAGGGGAACGGGGCGTTATGATGCGCTTCGGGAAAGTTCAAGACGCGATTTTAGATGAAGGCATCCACCCGATTTTACCGATCGTCACCTCTGTAAAAACTATCAGCGTGCGGGTACAAAAAACAGATTTGAAAGCAGATGCAGCATCCAAAGATTTGCAAAGCATTACAACAGATTTGGCAGTAAACTGGAATGTTGACCCCGCCAAAGTAAATCAAGTTTTTCAACAAGTGGGAGACGAAGAACAAATTGTTACCAGCATCCTGAGTCCGGCAATTTCGGAAGTTCTCAAAGCAGCAACTTCTAAAAAAACCGCAGAAGAAATTATTACTAAGCGCACCGAACTCAAAACAGAAATCGACAACAGCCTCAAAAAGCGTTTGGAACCTTACGGCGTGATTGTCAGAGATGTTTCCTTAATAAATTTTGGCTTTTCTCCAGAATTTAGCAAAGCCATCGAAGCCAAACAAATAGCAGAACAGGAAGCTAAACAAGCAGAATTTACAGTTCAAAAAGCCACCCAAGATGCTCAAGCTGAAATTAACCGTGCTAAAGGTAAAGCTGAAGCTCAACGCTTGCAGCGGCAAACTTTAACTACTGAAATTTTGCAGCAGCAAGCGATTGAAAAATGGAACGGCCAGTTTCCGACAGTAATGGGAGGAGGCGGAACTTTGCCATTAATTAATATTGCGCCGCCGACTTCTCAAGCTGCAACTCCTGCTAAATAAGCTGCTGCAGATCGTGATTGCCAGGGCGCGGGGAGAAGGGGAGAGGGGGAGAGAGTCTGAGGGGGAGAAGAATAGAGGGTTTGTCACTGCGGAAGTGAAGAGGCGCTTTTTTAAATGCCCAACAGCAAGGGTAGAAAATACCAAACAACTAACGTGAAATCCCGCTTACTTAAATGTGGAGATACAATTTACGTTGCGCGAGTCCTGAAAAACGTTAGAGTAAGAAACAACTCGGAAATTGTAAAGGTTTGCTTGAAAGTTCGGCTGATGGGAGATCGGGAGAACCAGTCAATTTCTAATTTAGGTGAAGTGGGGGATATCGGCGATCGCCATTCTGCGTCAGAAGCCCTGTGGCTGCGCGATCGAGCTTTGGCCGCTACTAGCAGCGGCATTGTCATTGCTGACGCCAATGCACCCGATTGTCCCATAATTTATTGCAATCCGGCTTTTGAACGGATGACGGGTTACTGCGCCAGTGAAATCTTGGGGCGCAATTGCCGATTTTTGCAAGGCCCGGATACCGATCGCACTACTGTAGCTAAGATCCGCGACGCCTTGCGCCAAGGTCGAGAAATCCAGACAACAATCAAAAATTACCGCAAAGACGGCACTGCTTTTTGGAGCAAATTGTCGCTATCTCCGGTGCGAGACGACAACGCTAATTTAACTCACTTTGTAGGAGTTCAATCTGACTTGTCGGAACCAATATGTGAAGTGCAGCAAGCATTGCAGCAAGCTAACGACCAACTGCAAACGATTTTAGAAGCAGTTCCGGGCACAGTATCTTGGATTAGCTCGGATTTGCGCTATTTGGGGGTTAACCAGCACTTAGCCAAACTGCATGGTTTGCGGCCGTCGGCTTTTGTCGGTCAAGATATTGGTTTTCTGGGCGCTAGCTCGGATTTTAACTCTTTTGTGGTGGAGTTTTTTGCCGGCGACGCTACGGAAGCGGTTAAAGAACTCAACGTTAAGCTACAAACCGACGCGGGAGAGTCGGAGGGATACTATTTGATTGTGGCTCAAAAGTACGATCAGGGCAAAGCAGCTTGTCTGGTAGGGATTGACATTACCGAGCGCAAGCGGGCAGAAGAAGCTCTGGTGCTGACTCGCAAGGCGGTAGAAAGTTCGAGTGACGCGATCGGCATCAGCGATGCGAACGGCACTCACATTTATCAAAATCAAGCGTTTTCTCAGCTATTTGAATGGGACACCGCAGAGGAATTTAAACTAGCCGGAGGTATATCGGCAGTTTTTGCTGACCCCGCAGTCGCCCGCGAGGTACTCGATACGATCGCCCAGGGTTATTCTTGGTCTGGTGAAATTACCAACTGCACTAAAAGCGGTAAAACTTTGCAAGTGTTACTGCGGGCCGATGCTATTAAAGACCGCACAGGGAAAATTGTCGGTCTGATTTACATGAATACCGATATTACCGACCAAAAGCGCACGGAACAAGAGCTGCGGCAAAGCGAGAAGCGCTTTCGATCGTTGATTGAAAATGCTAGAGACATTATTGTGATTCTCGACGAGAAAGGCTTTTGCCGCTATGTCTCTCCTTCCGCCGAGCGGATTTTGGGCTACCCGACGGCGGAAGTGCTCGGCCGATCAATATTTGACTTGATTCACCCTGACGAATTGCTAATAGTGGATCAAGTGTTCAAAGGTGTCATGCAAATGCCGAGAGTTAGCCAGGGAATGGCGGAATACCGAGTGAAACACAAGGACGGTTCCTGGTGCGTGTTGGAAGCGGTGGCGACGAATTTGCTCAACGAACCTTCGGTGCGGGGAATTGTCGTCAACTGTCACGACGTGACTGAACGCAAGATGGCTGAAGAACAACTGTTGCACGATGCTTTGCACGATGCGCTGACAGAGTTGCCGAACCGTGCTTTGTTGACTGACAGGTTGGGGCAAGCTTTTGCCCGCGCCCAACGGCATCCGAGTTATCAGTTTGCGGTGCTGTTTCTGGATTTGGACAGGTTTAAGGTGATTAATGACAGTCAGGGACACCGCACGGGCGATCGCCTGTTGGTGGCTGTGGCTCGCCGTCTCTTGACTTGTTTGCGGCCAGGGGATACGGTGGCTCGTCTGGGGGGGGATGAGTTTGTGATTTTGCTGGAGGAAATTAAAGGTGTTGATGAGGCGATCGCCCAAGCAAAGGAAATTCTCAAAACGATCGAACGACCGCTTTATTTGGAAGGTAATAAAGTTTTAATTACTGCTAGCATTGGCATTGCTTTGAGTACCGACAAATATCAGTGGCCGGGAGATATTTTGCGCGATGCTGATATTGCCATGTACCGCGCCAAAGCTCTGGGTAAAGCTCGCTACGAAGTTTTTACCAGTGCGATGCACACTCAGGCGGTGGCTTTGATGCACTTGGAACACGATTTGCGGGAGTCGGTGGAAGAACTAAATTTGAAATATTCCATAGTGGATTTCGCCTGTGGGACGGCGACGGAAAACTCGCCCATGAGTGAAATCGATCGCAGATTGGAGCGTCCGAAGTCGCAAGTGACTACTTTAAAATTGGAATGTCCTTTTACTGTTTATTATCAGCCGATCGTTAGTTTAAAAACTGGTTCAGTTATCGGATTTGAGGCGCTGGTGCGCTGGCTGCACCCGGAACGGGGTTTAGTTTCCCCGATGGAATTTATTGCGATGGCGGAGGAAACAGGGTTAATTACGCCTTTGGGCTTGTGGGTTTTGAACGAAAGCTGCCGCCAAATTATTAAGTGGCAGAGTTTGAATTTACCTGTGGGAAATTCGCCGCTGACTGTAGCAGTAAATCTTTCGGGTAGGCAGTTTTCGGAACCGGAATCCATCAAACAAATTAAGCAAGTTTTGCAGGAAACGGGTGTTGATGCTCGCTGTTTGAAGTTGGAGATTACTGAGACTGTGGTGATGGAAGATGGGGAAGCGGCGGCGGCGATGCTTTCGCAGTTGAGAGACTTGGGTATCGGGCTGTGTATTGATGATTTCGGCACTGGTTATTCGTCTCTGAGTTATTTGCATAAGTTCCCGATTAATATTTTGAAGGTCGATCGCTCTTTTGTCAGTCGCATCGGGGAAATGGGGGAAAATTTGGAAATTGTGCGGGCGATCGTCATGCTGGCCCGCAGTTTGGGGATGGAGGTAGTGGCAGAAGGTGTCGAAACCGCCGTCCAATTGGCTCAAATGCGGGCGATCGGCTGCGAGTACGGTCAGGGGTACTTTTTCTCTAAACCTCTCGATAGTGAGGCAGCTACAGCCTTGTTGAGGCGATCGCCCAAATGGTAATCCGATCTACAATAGGAATTGTATCAAGATAAACTCATACCAAAACCTATGTCTCAATCGATCGCCCCAGTTTTAGCAGAACAGCAACTCGATACTTCGCCGACATTAACCTTTGAAGAATACCGAGTTTATCAAGGAGAATCTGATGTAAAATATGAACTGTACAAAGGCAAATTAATCCCGATGCCAACAGCCACAGTTTTACACATCAAAATTTGCGAATATTTAGTTTACCAATTGCAGCGTTACCTAGCTGAACACAATCTCGACTTAGTAGTAAAAACGGGTCTGGGAGTGAGAACAGATGAAGATAAATCTCGGATTCCCGATGTAGTTGTCTGCACTCAAAGTCTTTTGGAACAAGCGGCTGCTAGACCAGGTGCAGGCATTCTCGAATTTGATGAAAAGCCGCTGTTAGTAGTAGAAGTAGTTAGCGAAAATCGCCGCGAAGATTACGTGATTAAACGCGGAGAGTACGAATTAGCGAATGTGCCAGAATATTGCATTGTTGACCCTAAAATGGGCAAGCAAAAAATTCGGCTTTTTGCATTGATTGAAGGTGAAGATGGTTACACGTATACAGATTTCTTGCCTGGTGAGGAAATGGTGTCTGTAGTATTTCCCGATCTGGTTTTATCGGTGGATGAAATACTAAACCCGCCATTGGTAGAGGAGTTAGTTAAGGCAGAAAACGCGCAATTGCGGCAACTCGAACAGGAAGCTGCAATGGAACGCCAACGGGCCCAAGAAGAGGGTCAACGTGCCCAAGAGGAGCATCAACGCGCTGAAAGGTTGGCGGCGAGGTTGCGGGAGTTGGGCGTAGATCCTGATGCTGTGTAGGAAATTGGATAAAGTGCGCGCGGCGAAGCTATCCGGTAGGGAATCGCCCTTGATGTATCTCAATCATCGATCGGCAAATCGCGCAGGAAATAAAAGCGATCGCTTTGCGAATTGTCTCCTTTAATTCGCCCTAAGTAACCCGTCAGCGGTGAAGAAAGTTCTATAGTCAAATCCTTTACTGATTCGTTTGTCAGCTTAGAATCAGTGGCGGCAAATCTAGCATTGTATTGAACTTTAATCTCAACAACCGTTGGAAAGTCGCTATCTGAGCAAAGTTGTTTCACTGCTTGTATGATTTGCGATCGCAGCCTAATTTCTCTTTCAACTTTCTCAATATAATCCTTAATCCTGTCGTCAATTTGCCGCCCCATTTCTAGATAGGGCTTTAGTTCAACTAAGTTGACAGCACCTGGATATTTAGCTTTTAACTCAACTAGCTTCTGTAAAGTCATGGCATTGATAATACTAACTTTCCACTCTTGTGCTGCTTTCAACATATCCACCGAAGGATTGCCAGGGCCAATCACTAACTTGGTAGATTCTAAAAATTTATCCCGACTTAAGTGCATTCCTCCCAGTTTAATCAATTCTTCAGCAGTTCGACTAGGGATAAGTCTACCCGCCTTACACTCACCAACTAAGGGATAGGGTTTGGAGCAAAATAAATCTAAACCACCAGCACCGCCTTTGTAGGCATTTTCAATCTTGAATCCTAAAAATTCAAGGCTTTGACGTGTGATATTCTCAAAATCTGTGCCTGCTTGATAGTTGCTTTTTTTTTCTTCTAGTTCTATACTGCGATTTCCTAAAGCTGCTATAGTCTTTATCCAAGCTAAATCCGGTTTGATGGGTTTTACAGGCTTATCGCTACTCCAACCTAGAAACATTTTGATTTCTGCGTCTAGTTGTTTGGCTTTTGGGTTGGTGGTGGATAAATGCACTAATGCACTTTGCAACTCTTCCAATTCTGGATGTTCAGGAGGCTCTAGTTTTTCCAGCTTTTGACGGCGTTTGGCAAAGATAGACTCGCTCAACACTGGCGTTGCATCAGTAACAGTTAGGGATTTTGGCAAAGATACAAAATTGCCGCTGGGATGCACTGGCATTTCCAGCGGCTGAGGCAGTAAATAAACCCGCAGGTAAGCTACAAAAATAAACGGACGCTGCTGGAGAATTTGCTGTAATGCCTCTGTTTTCCAGACTGTTAACAGCGACAAAGCCTCTAATGATTCTGGATCGTTCAGC
Source organism: Microcoleus sp. B4-C1 (assembly GCF_036705285.1). NCBI lineage: Bacteria > Bacillati > Cyanobacteriota > Cyanophyceae > Oscillatoriales > Microcoleaceae > Microcoleus > Microcoleus sp. B4-C1. The sequence goes on from NZ_JAUBUC010000019.1 coordinate 77,895, forward strand.
GTTTGGCAAAATTCGCACCTAGCCCAAGCTTTGATCGAAACTTTATCTAAAACTACGAGGGGTAGTTCTAATTGCCCTGACTCTGAAAACAAGCTCATTTGCTTAGGTTTTATCAAGGACATATTAGAATTATCGGTTGGATAAAGTGCATATTGTTCTCCCGGATTAAACGTTCGCCAAACTATTGCTGCAATCATTCGCCCTTGGATTAAAGCTTCTACGTCTGGGGCAGGTAAACGGATAGCCCTGTCAATGTTGACTAGCGACATGGATTTACTGTTCTCGAATATAAAGTTAATAGTTTATGAAGCCTTAATTAAATTGGCTGAGTAAATTATCGCACGACTTATCTAATTCTTCTGACTCCGATAAGTCATCCATAATAGACTCCGCTACAGTTACGGGTTCATCTTCAATCAGATCGGTAGGAACCTGATAGGACGGATCGCTAAGAATCTCTCTAAGCAAGGGGTTGCTAGCCCCTAGCATTTTCTCAGCACCTTTTTCTGCAATAAAGTTGAAAATTTCCTCCTCACTCACCCCATAATCTACTTCGCGCTTCTGATGAACAGCCCGAATAGCTAACAGCGGTTTGATTTCATCTTCTTTCAGTGGAACATATTCTCCACCTTGCTGTTTAATGAGCGGTACAAGATACTTTTGTTCAAGGTATGAAGTAATCTTTTTGCTCTGGGAACGAACCAAACAACCGCGAGTTAAATTAAAAGTTGGGTAATCATTTAACCTTTTTAAACCCGCTCCTAACCCTTTGCCCCCAGCATACTGAAGCACTGCAACTCCAATAGTTACATCTATTCCGTTGTCTTTGACAAGTACCTTGAAATTGATGTAATCATCCTTGCCTCCACGTTTTTTAACTTTATCTGTAGCTTCCTGAAGTGTGACCCTTTCCACCGTCTGACCAATCAAACTCTGAAATCCAAATAAAATAGCATCAGCAAGCAGATAATTATCTTCTAAAAAATTTCCTACATCTTCCTCTAGCTCTTTGACAAAAGCAAGTTCAACTGGATTAGAAATATCGGGATTTTTAGTGCCTTCCCCCGTAGAAATAGGAGGCTGACAATTTTCTTTACACCACTTCAAAACCTCTCTAGCAGTGGGTTTGCCTTTGCCAAGCTCGCTAAGTTGAATGTGAGTGAATGGATAAATTGGCTCAGGAGGAATTAAGTTTTGTCGTTCATAATATTTGTCTAACCAAAAGCTAACTAAGTTAACAATTGATTCTGCATCCATGTATTTCAAGTCAATCGGATTTCCCTGCACCGAAACCTTAGTGAACACTCCCCCAGGTAGCTGCTTTATTTTATTGCTCCATTGAGGAGGCATCATTACACTCAGTATCAAACCCCGGTTTAGATTTTGGAACAAATCTTTGATTAGTCCTGCAACAATCTGACTGATGTGTAAGCCACTAATATCGTCGTAGGCATCAGGCGTGTCTAACTCATCAAAGCAAATGACCAGTTCCTTGTACTCACTAATCAAATCTAAGATTTGCAAAACCGCCTCAAAAGATTGGCATTGAGTTGGTAGTTCCAACTCCTCGGCTTTGTATTTAGCAAGTTCTTGACCCTCTAACCATTTGATTGCATAAAGTGATTGCTCGTCGGAGAGTGTCCAAAAAATTGCCTTGACAATATCAGGATCGTTAACACTTTTCGCTTGCAGAAATGCTTTTGTTAGATCCTTAACCCACTTTTTTAGTTGCTTGGGCGTGCCTGCCTTAAATTTGCCAAATAATTCTTGAGGAGCAAAAAGTTTAGCATTGGGTTTGGAAACCTTTAAAGCATTGTTAGCCATTGCCGTTGCTAGTTCTTGCCACTGTCTCACCCCATCTCTACCAATCTTTCCCAGGCTCTCAGCCAATATTCGCTGAAATCCTTGTTTAATTTGATTGATATTACCATATTTATTAGCGTAGACAAACAAGCCCCCGCCATGCTCCTGTAGGCGATGGCGAATGCGGCTAATAATGTGAGTTTTTCCAGTTCCATCCTGAGCCGTTATAGCGATGGAAGTTGTCTTGTAGTGACCAGCACGAATTTGAGCTAGTGCCTGAAATACAGCTTCTGAGGCGTGGGCATTTATTGTCTCAACATCGAAGAATTCCTGGCCCCAAACATCACCAGCATTGAGAAAAGGAGGTTTAGCAAATGGATTTTGATTTAAAAGAGCGGCGTTTAGGTCTTCAATGGAAGAAAAAGAAGAATTAGTCATGGTTTTTTGTGTGAGGTTAACGAATTTACAAAGGGATTTAGGCCAATTTTAAGGATTTAGCCGTTTGACATAGTAACGGAGTGCACCAAGTGCAGTTTTGATAGAATCTTCAGTTTTATCGGGCGTGATTTCTATCATTTCACCGCCTATGAGTTGAAAAATATCAGTAGCCTGCATTTCCAACAGCCACTCATTGAACTCCGATCGCCCTACCCTTTCCCCGATCGCCCGACGCATCCGATAAATCGGCACCAAATCGTCTAAGTTATAATCCCGGTTCAAGCTGTCATACACATCGATCGCCACAGCCTTAAAATCCTCATAGGATGCGATCGCCCCGACATCCGCCTTTTCCTTCTCAACCCGAACACTTGCCGCACCATCCTGATGCCGAATCCACTTCAACAAAGAATTTCCCAGCCGAGTACCAATTTGAGAACCATCAAACTCAAACAGAGAATCCTTACTTTTCAAGCCTTCCGCTAAAACTTCTTTCCCCTTCGCGCTCAATTCCACCAGCGTCACCCGATTTACCAGCGAATACTCGATCGCCCCAGTCGCCTGCAACTCACCGAGCACTCCCAGATATCTCTGACTCGTCTCATTAGTGCGAACAATCCGCTTAGTCAACTCCCCCTTTTTCACCTTCATCTTCCCGCCGCCCAAATCCCACAAATTCAGCAGTACCCGAACTTTAGCCTTCGCATCCCACACCGCTTGCTCTTCCGGTGTCAAAGTTATAGGCACCGCAATTTCACTTTTCTCAGACATATCCATACCTTTAAATACTTATTTTTACTCTTAAATTTTACCAGAAACCTTGCTGGCCAACATTTAAACTTTTCCGCAAAAATCCGCGCGAGGCTACGCACAACTTATGCAAATTTTATTTAAAAATAATAGGCATTGACTAAAATTGAATTCTTTGATAAAATACCAACTCTAACAAGCGATCACACTTCAAATTCTCTGCACCAAATGCGATCGAAACTATTTTAAGCACAGCCCGCTACTTCCTAGCAACCTCAACAAATGTAGCGATCCCAACCGCAGCTAACAACCAGCAAACCAGCGTAACTGCGACTTTAGTTCAATGCCCGATTCTGCCTTTAGAAAGACGAATTCAACCTAAACATCTTGTTACATTGCAATGGCAATCAAAACATTCAACAACAGTTTACCAATGAAAACTATTCCCGACCAAATTTCCAACATCAAAGAAAAACTTCCCGACTTTACTCCCACCCCTCCCGGTTTAAAAGCTCAAGCATCTAGCCACGACCTCAAAGCCCGTTTAGATTGGGGCGAACCAGGACTCACAATCATCGACGCCCGTGACTTTGAAAGCTTCACCAAAAGCCACATTACCGGCGCCGTACCGATGCCAATTGACGAATTAGTCGATCGAGCACAATCCAGTTTAGAACCCATCCGCGACATCTATATCTACGGCGAAAACGACCAACAAACCGCCGAAGCTGCCAATCTTCTCCGCGCAGCAGGCTTTAGAAAAGTAGCCGAACTAAAAGGCGGAATTCCTGCTTGGAAAGCCATCGAAGGCCCCATCGACGGCGCCGTCGAACACAATACTCCCGGCCCCGATGCCTATAACGTTTTCTCTCGCTTGCAACACCACGCCGAAGCCCAGAAAACCAACAAATAACCTCAGATTGGCGGCAGAATTCGCCCATAAAATCTGACACTTAATAAACCCGGTATCGCAAAAGTTACCGGGTTTATTAGACCTCTTGCAAAAATCCTTTTCCTCCCTCAATTAATGGGACGGGCCAGATGACCCTCCCACAAGAAAAAATAAAACTTGTGGGCTGGGCATCTTGACCGTCCCAATTATTTTTGCAAGAGGTTTATAGATATGAACTTATACTAAATCCTGCCTCAATTTTCTTAGCAAACAGTATATGTAGGGTGCGTCGCCCTCAAAAATCTTAAATAATATCCACAATCTTTGAGGGACGCACCTGACACAATATTTCAGCAAACAAACCCACACTCATTATTGTTGAAAGACGAGGCGAGAATTAGTATAACTTCCTGCCATCCAAATATGCCTTAACTTCCCCAAACATTAGGCGGTTTGCATCAAAAGTAATCCGTTTAACAGCCTCCTCAAAAGAAAGCCAAGCAGAATTTTGAACTTCCTCCTCTTGCAAAACAACTTCCATCGAATTGACAAAACCTAAAAAGTAAGTCACAGTCTTTTCAATCGGTTCCCCATCCTTAACAAAAGAATAGTGTTCCGTAAAACTGGGCTCATCCAGCATTTCAAAATCCGATATACCTGTTTCCTCCTCAAATTCCCGCCTTGCCGTTTCCGCAGGAGATTCCCCCGGATTCGCGTGACCTTTCGGAAACGCCCAATGTCCCGCTTGATGTTGAATCAACAAAAACAAAGCATCAGCTTCCTTTCCAAAAATCGGCACAATCCCAAAACATTCATCTTTCATTTTTCTGATATTTCCTATTAACTATCGTGTTCTTAGAGTCCGCGAAGGCGGACTTTGTTTGTGTAGACGCGATTTCCAATCGCCGGGAATTTATGGTTTCAACTAAAATTCCCACCCAAGCGAGTCTGCTGTTCGTAAACCAGCTTCAAAGTATTAACATCCCTCGCAGAAATAGGCGGAGGATTTCTCACCTGAGAAAAATAAAGCACATCAGTTTCCATCAAACTGTGGCCCCAAATTCCCAAAGCGTGACCCAACTCGTGCCGCGCCGTCGCCGGAATATACTTCCCCACTTGATTCGGATTCAAATAAACCGAAAACCGATGAGATAACACCGTTTTATCCCCATCCCGACGGGCGTATAACTTATAGGTAGCCTCTCCTGAGCGCGATCGCAAAACCCCTTGACGCAAAGGCGGAGCCCGACGTAAAATCCTAATATCAGCCACCTCCGAACTATCCACCACTTCCAAAGGCAAATAAACCCCCCATTCTCGCACCACATCCAACACAGCCGCCACCCATTCTTCAGACTTATTAGCATCAACTGGACGCTCAACATAAACCTGAATCGGAAACTTCGACCACAACAAATGACCAAAATTCGGTGGCTTAACCTGGTCAAAATAATCCCCGCTATCCGTGGAATCTTGCCAATTTGCTAGCGTTGGTGGCAAAGGATGAACCTGTGGATTCGGCAAACTATTGGGGAGAGAAGAAAGAGTCGCCGCCGGAGTATTAACCTGAGTAAAAATTATCAGGCTAAAACAACATACAGCCAATCCCAAACCAGCCAGCAATCGAGGTTTTACCGTAAGTTTCCACAACCGCATTTTTCTGACTGCACTTAAATTTCATCTTTAGGGCGGGCTAGAAGCCCAACCCCTACTCCCCACAATAATTTATTTATGTGGCACGGGCGTCTCGCCCGTGAGCTAATGTGGCACGGGCGTCTCGCCCGTGAGCTAATGTGGCACGGGCGTCTCGCCCGTGAACTAATGTGGCACGGGCGTCTCGCCCGTGAACTAATGTGGCACGGGCGTCTCGCCCGTGAACTAATGTGGCACGGGCG
>NZ_JAUBUC010000019.1:83772-88264 GCF_036705285.1 Microcoleus sp. B4-C1
TCTCGCCCGTGAGCTAATGTGGTTAAAAATCCAAATCTTATAACTTAGGCGCCAACCAACCAGCACTCAAAATCACAGTCAAACCCATAAAAACAATAGACAGACCCCAAGTAATGCGGTTCAGACTCGTTTCTGCACTCTTGGCGCTGGTAAACAATTGAGCCTGTCCGCCAATCCCTCCAATACCATCGCCTTTAGGACTGTGCAGCAACACAAAAATCACCAGTCCTAAAGCAGACAAAGACCAGATAACTTGTAAAACAGAAACAATATTCATAATGTGGGGTAATTGGTAATTAGTAATCGGTAATTTATTATGATATCAAATTTGGTCGATCGCACACAATTTATGCAGAGACACTCCAAGAGCCCTTCTTCGTGTCAACTTAACGTCAAACCCGCAGTCCGGCAGGGAATTCATTCCCTGCCTCAAAGCCAAAGTCCTCTTAAGAGGACTGAAAAGAAGAATTTTGGTACTGCTGAATCCAAGTATGATTTTGCCTGATGGGGTAATTCTAAGTGCTTACGCTGTCAGCGGTGGGGCAACCACGGGGGGATTGCCCCTACAAATTTCATACCCCAATTCAGCAACGCCGAATTTTTAAACTCATTAGTCCTCTTGAGAGGACTTTCGCTATTAGACAGGGAATTCATTCCCTGGCGGACTACCGGATGGGCGGGAGGACTGGGCGGATTACAGCTTAAGTTGACACCAATGCACGGCGCCTTTGTCCCTACTGCTGCGTCCCTACTACAATCGAACTCGCACCGGAGTACGATTAGCACGAACTTCAAACTCAGGCGATCGTATCATAGAGCGTCCCGTCATCTCCGGGGGCTGAGGCAACCTCAACAGCTCCAGAATCGTCGGCGCAATATCCGCCAAACAACCATCCGCCCTCAGAGGAACATCCGTCCCGTGACCCGGAATCTTCCGACCTTCACCCTCTACCAGAATAAACGGCACTGGGTTAGTAGTGTGAGCCGTCCACGGATTCCCGTCCTCGTCAAACATCTGCTCAGCATTTCCGTGGTCAGCAATAATAATTGCCGTTCCCCCAGCTTTACTAATGGCGCTCACCAGCCGCCCCAAACATTTATCCACAGTTTCGATCGCAATTATCGTCGCATCCATCATCCCCGTATGACCAACCATATCCGGATTAGCGTAGTTAATCACCATAAACGAATATATGCCTCTTTCCAAAGCCGTCACCACCCCATCCGTCACCATGTCCGCCGACATCTGGGGCGCCTCATCGTAAGTCCCCACCATCGGACTCTGCACCAACTCCCGGTGTTCCCCGATAAAAGGCTCTTCCAGACCCCCATTAAAAAAATAAGTCACATGAGCGTACTTTTCAGTTTCCGCCGTCCGCAACTGCTGCAAACCGTGCTTAGAAATCACCTCGCCCAGAATATTGTTCAAATTCTGCGGTTCAAAAGCCACCATTACCGAAAGTTTCGGGTCGTACTGAGTAAAAGTCGCAAACGCCAGCGGCTCAATTAACTGCCGTTCAAACCCCTTAAAATCGGGAGATACAAAAGCCTGAGTCAATTCTCTAGCCCTGTCCGGGCGAAAATTAAAGAAAATTACCCCATCCCCGGATGCCACCGCCCCCGGAGAAATCCGAGTCGGAGCTGCAAACTCGTCGGTCACTCCTTCAGCATAAGATGCCTGCAACACATCAACAGCCGATCGACCGTCAGGCGCACCCTCAGTCGTCATCACCTCGTAAGCGCGCTGCACCCGATCCCAGCGCTTGTCCCTGTCCATCGCGTAGTAGCGGCCGCTGAGGGTCGCAATCCGACCGACCCCTACCTCTGCGATATAACTTTCAATCTTGCCTAGAGCTTCGACACCCTCTTTCGGAGTAGTATCACGACCGTCTGTAATCGCGTGAATGCAAACCTCAGAAATTCCCTGTGCCTTTGCTAATTGCAGCAAACCCTTAATATGACTGAGATGGGAATGAACCCCACCTTCAGAACAAAGACCAGTCAGGTGCAACTTGCCGCCCGTGGCGCGGACTTTCTCGCAAAGCCCAACCAGCGCGCGGTTGTCCAGCAAAGAACCATCTTCCACTGCATCCGAAATCCGCACCAACTCTTGAGGAACGACGCGGCCCGCGCCCAGATTCAAGTGACCAACCTCTGAGTTACCCATTTGCCCGTCTGGCAGCCCTACCGCCCGGCCCGATGTTTTAATCAGAGTTCTGGGATAAGCGGCCCAGAGACTGTCCATCACGGGTGTTTTCGCAGCGGCGATCGCATTTCCGTCTTTTTCTTCACGATAACCCCAGCCGTCTAGAATAATCAGCACTACAGGAGATACAGACGCTTGTGCCATGCGAATACCTTATTTACAATAGTTAATTTCTCGATCGTCATGATTTCCGATTTGGCGGAACATCTGCCGCTAATCAGTTTACATATTTTTTAGGCTCCGGCTGAACAAAGACAACCAAAATTCCCTCAACCACAGCATTTTGGGAACTTATTTCGACCTGCTTGGCGAATTGTTTAATTGATTGCCTTGGCTTGTAGTGTGAATCGTTGTCGGAGACTGTTACCGATCTCACCAACAGCAGCCCTGCTTTTGTGGCCGGATTTCACGGATAGTTTAACCGTCGGTGGCTCTTTAAACACTAAGAACCATACCACACTTGGTTGCATTTTGCTACCGCCTCAACCAATAAATTTAAAAGCCTTGACCGGGTTGCGAATAACTGTAAAGGACACGAGTTGAGCAAAAATCGGTTTCCGACTCAGCTCACTTTCAGCGGACATAAAATTCTACAACATCTTTTTTAATTTTGACATCGTAATTGCCAAAGAAATCGTGACCGAGCAGACCTATTGGCATTTGTTTGGCGATCGCCACTTCGACATTTTGGATCACAGCACCGCCAACCCGAATCGATCGCACTAGACCGATCGGGAACTCGACAACGCTACCGTCAGCGATCCCCGCTCTGATGGTACGCACCGGCCTCACTCCCAGTGCAGTAGCCATCCGCTGAGAAATCAAAGTGCCGCTCGCCCCGGTATCGAGAATCATCTCAAAAGTCTTGTTGCCGTTAAATACCACATCAATCACCGGCGTCCCGCCAGCGCGACGCTTGATTTTAGCTTGAAATACCTGTGGATTCCCCCGTGGCTTAGCCGGTTGATTTGCTGGGGGTTTGGCACCAGGATTTGACGGGTTCCAAAACTGAGAGTACAATTTGCCAGTTGTGAATCCCGATTCCGTGATAGTCCGATTCCCTACCCTTCGGGAACCCCTGCGGGGAACGGGATAGCTGCGCCGCGCGTGCTGCTGGGAACTCACATCGGGCACCAATGTCATCACCTGAGTTTCTGGCTGATGTGAATCAGAATGCACCTCGCCACCCCCCACCGATCCCAGACCAACCAAAACGCTCGCACAAACCAAGCCCGATCGCCAAATTCGCTTGAGAATCACTTTTGCCATTATCTAAATACCTTAATTAATTCAATATGTCGAACAACGACCGCCACTGATATCCTAACCCGCTCCCAAAAACCGATCGCCCGATCCCCAGATCAGAATCATCAGGGAAACTTGGCAATTTTCAAGCGATCGCATAACATCGAAACACAGATAAACTTATAAACGGCAACAGGCTGTAATTGCAGAGCCTTGTTGGAAATCTTGAAATTAAGGATTTGGTGGCGATCGGCAATGCACAAACTTTTATATTTTGCAACTATAGGACTACTAGCGTTCTCGATCGGAGGATGCGGTGGCGACGAGGGCAGCAACACAGCCAGCCCCAGCCCCAGCCCCATTGCAGCCTCTCCATCTCCGGCAGCCACTGCCAGCCCTACCCCAGCAGCTCAAGCTTTCCCGTCCCCAATAGTAGCCGCCCAGCCTCCTGGGTTAATTCGATCGACCAACCCAGACGAACGAGCAAGACAGGCTCAAACAAATATCGGCGACAACAATGACAGGAATCCCACGCTTCCGCTTCAGCCGGTGCCCCAAGGCCCTGTGACAGCTAATCCTTCTCAGTTAGATCCCTTTGGGCCGCTCCCGCCGATCGTATTACAAATCCCTCCAGGAGCCAACGGAGCGGGTGGGACAACCTCAGAACTCCCCAAACTGCCACAGCGACAAGTGGCCGTGCTACCCGAACTTCCCGAGTTATTGGCTCCGCCCCCAATTAACAGGCCTAATCAGACGGTTGCTCTCACCAGCCCACCCAGGGGCGATCGAGCCGGCACTCAGCAAGTACCAGGTAGAACGCGAGGCTCTTTACTTCCCGGAGGTGATGGGGGGCAAATTGGCTCGCCTCCCATAGTTCCAGGGGGAACTCCTCCTCGCTTAGGTGGCGGTGGCAGAAATGGTTCCTTACCCGGAGGCACCGGGGGACAAATTGGCTCGCCGCCCCTAGTTCCAGGGGGAACTCCTCCTCGCTTAGGTGGCGGTGGCAGAAATGGTTCCTTACCCGGAGGCACCGGGGGACAA
>NZ_JAUBUC010000019.1:88364-100583 GCF_036705285.1 Microcoleus sp. B4-C1
ATTGGCTCGCCTCCCATAGTTCCGGGGCTAAATGCTCCTCAGTTAGGTCGTACTCGTACATCCCCGCCTGGACTCGAACCAATAGCAGCCAGACCCATAGGAGTGCCGGATCTGCCGGAACTGCCAGTAGACAAGCGCCCCCCCCAATGGAGAGACCCCAATGCCAGGGTAGCAAGAGGTCCTGGCACCGGTCGTCCTGGAACTGGGCCAACAGGAGGTAGACCGCAAGATGCGCGGAATCCGCAGCCTCGCCCTCCAGCACCCCCGCGCCCGCCCCAACCAATAGCAGCGAGACCCATAGGAGTGCCGGATCTGCCGGAACTGCCAGTAGACAAGCGCCCGCCCCAGTGGGTAGACCCAAATCCCCCACCTCCTCCCGTCATCCCAGTAATTCCGCCACCGCCTTCTACTGACATCGCTACAGGCACTGAAGTCAGTGGGGTGGTAAAAGTCGGGAACGAGACGCAAGTGATTGTCAAAGTACCGAATGAACCAACTAGCCGATATGTCAAAGTCGGGCAGCGGTTGTCTAACGGGCAAGTTCTGGTGAAGCGGGTCGATCTCAAGCAAGGAGCCGATCCGATCGTGATTCTGGAGGAAAACGGCGTTGAGGTAGCCAAAGGTGTTGGCGAAAAACCCGCAAGTCGCCAACCACAACCGGCCAATGCAGTTATTAGCCGTCTCCCAAATCCGAATAGCTCAGCGCGACGCTGAAAATTGACAGTAAAGCAGGAAAAATGCTAAAGGCAAAAATTAGAGTTTTTGCCTTTTTGCATTTAGGGCAGATATCGAACCTGAAGGTAAAATTAGTAAAGGGATTAAAAAATAGAGGACTTTTCAGCAAGTATTAGCTTCTAGAAAATCCCTATTAGTAATTGAAGTTAAAGGAGATCGATCATGCTCAGTTCAATTCAAAAATTAGGGATGGTGATATTAGTTGCTTCTTGTATCGGCAGCGCCACTAATCTCTTGAATCCCCAGCCATCAATAGCTCAACCAGCACCAGAAGAAGGAAAACGCTCTCCCTTCTGCCAGGGAAACCCTCCTACGGGAAGAGTAAAATGCAATTACGAGGGAGGCGATAACTACGAGGGAAACTTCGTCAACGGCCTGCCCGACGGCACTGGAGTCTACGTGTACGCTAATGGCGATCGCTACGAAGGAAATTTTCGGAATGGAGTGCCAAACGGTAGAGGGACATTCATTTTTAAAGATGATGCCCGCTACACAGGCGTGTTCCAAGACGGCACAATGAGATCTGGGACGGTCGTTTTCCCCAACGGCGAGCGCTACGTCGGAGACTTCGCAGTCGTCAGGAACGTTCAGACTGATGCCATTAGCAGCCAACCATCAGGGCGGGGTCAATTTTTTTATACCAATGGCGATCGCTATGAAGGACAATTCTTTGCAGGCTCACCCTTTGGCCCTGGGGTATTGGTGCGGGTAGACGGCACTCGCTGTTCCGGCAGATTTTTTAATCAAGAACTAGACGCTAGTGTCACCTGCACTTTCCCCAACGGTACGCGCTATGAAGGAGAATTGCGAAAGGGAGTGCCTCACGGTGTGGGAACGATGATAGATGCTAGAGGTAGGCGCTTTCCGGGGGTATTTCGCAACGGCAAGCCCGGAGTTTCGTAAAGGATAAATGATTGAGCTTTTCAGTCAAGTTTTGACAACAAATGGGACAAAAGACAAAGGACAGAAGAAGATAATATCTAACAGCGCATAGGAGCAAGTTGATTGATGATTTCCCGTTCTTGGACCAGTGGAATCGCTTTATTAGTTGCATCAGTGTTGGGAATTGGTAGTTACGCTACTTATCCCTTGCCCTCAATGGCGCAAGGAACAGAAGCTAGAACCGGCCGCTGCGTGCCAGCTATCGCTACAGGTAGAGTTAGGTGCGATTATGACAGCGGTGATAGCTACATCGGACAGTTCGTTAACGGTTTGCCCAGCGGCACTGGGGTATACATATATTCCAACGGCGATCGCTATGAGGGGCAGTTCCGTCTGGGCAAACCAAATGGCCGAGGACAATTTATATTTAAGGACGACGCCCGCGTCGAGGGTATATTCCGAGATGGCAAAGTTAGTTCCGGCACAGCTATTTTTACTAATGGCGATCGCTATGTGGGGTCGTTTTCTCTCGATCAAAAAGTAGGCGTGCCCACGGGACAAGGGCAATTCATTTTTGCCAATGGCGATCGCTTTGTGGGTCAATTTTTAGGGGGCAAGCCTTTAGGTACGGGAGCGTTCACCCGCGCTGACGGCAGTCGGTGTTCGGGACAGTTCTATACTCAAGAACTTGATGGCAGGGGTAACTGTTCGTTCTCCAACGGTATCCGCTATGAGGGAGAGTTACGCAAGGGATTGCCTCACGGCAAAGGCACAATTATCGATACCAGAGGCCGGCGAATTCCGGGAGTATTTCGCGACGGGCAGCGGCTAGAGCAATAAACTGGGAATATTTGTTAGTAAGGGCAGGTTGATGGCTAATGTTTTTTGCACAAAACCTGCCATTGCTAGGTTTTAAAGCCACAACTATTGATAATGTATGACCGGCTTTTTCTCAACCGAATTGCTAATTTTAAATATCCACTTAATCGAGTTAATGGAGGCGTTTTGATATGACAACTACTGCTTCTGCTTCCGGCCGCACCGGCCAATTTCCCTTCGACTTTGCCCCGCAGCGGACTCAAGATGCTGATTTGTTGCGACAACTCAATTTTGTGCCCGGTTTGAAGGAAGTCTTGACTTTGCGCCAAGTTCATGCTTTGGAACACGCTACTGTTTGGGTACTAAGCCAATCGTTTGGTGCGACCACAGCAAGAGCCGATAATGAGTTATTGGGCGGAATGTCCACAGACCAAGGGTTTTTTCTTTATGGGCACGTTAACATTGCACAGTTGCGTCAGGCAGTGCGCGAGGCTTTGCACCGGATTGCCAGCGGAGAGTGGGATTTAGCTGTACATCCCCGCTGTGGCACGAATTTGTCGGTGGCAATGCTGCTGACTGCAGGACTTGCTGTTGGCATCAATTTAGCCCTGCCTCGCGGGCCCATTCTGCAACTGTTAGGTTTGGGTGCGGCGGCGGCGGCTGCTGCTCAGTTAGCTCCAGATGTGGGAGCTCTAGCTCAGCGGTACGTCACAACTGCTATTCCGTTTAATTTGAGTGTTGTTGATATTACTGTAAGTCACGACTTCTGGGGACGCGAAGCTCATTTTGTGCGGGTGCGTTGGGTTGAATAGTTGCACAGTATCAAGCCCACCTCAACCAACAGAATACCCAGAGCCCCGACTTTTTTAAGAATTCGGGGTTCTGACAGAAAGCTCCTAAATGCGATCGGGATCTACTCCTAATTCTCGCAACCTCGCCGCCAATCTTTCCGCCCGTTGGCGCTGCTCATCAGCTTGCTGCTCAAGTTCCTGGAACCGAGCTTGTTCTGCTTTAATCAACCCTTCAACTAATGGCGGAGACAGTATTTCATTCACTGATAATGTCAGATTTGGAAAGACTACAGACACCATTTGTTGCCCCGGCACAAAATCTGTTTGTGTATAGATGTCTTCACCTTCAGGAAAGGCTAAAACTCGCACCAGTTCTTTGTTAGGTGTAGGGTCAACAATTACATATTCGGGCACGTTACCTAGTTCGTACTCAGCTCGTTTAATCACATAATCGGCGCGCCGATTTTGACTCACTACCTCTATCACTAACAGCGGCTTTTCCTCAAAATCGAGGATACCAGCACCTGGTCTAGAACCAGCTTGTTCCAAAAGACTTTGAGTGCAAACAACTACATCAGGAATCCGAGATGTATCTTCTTCTGTTCTCACTCCTAAACCTGTTTTTGCTACTAAGTCAAGATTGTGTTCCGCTAGGTAACGCTGCAATTTGTAAACTAAATACTCGCAAATTTTGATATGTAAAACTGTGGCGGTTGGCATCGGAATTAATTTGCCTTTGTACAGTTCATATTGTAGATCGGAATCAGTTTGATAAAATCGGTATTCTTCAAAGGTCAAGGTGGGTGAAGTATCAATTTGCTTTGATTCAACAACTGGCACTACAGATTGAGACATATCTTTTCACCGATGTCGATATCATTCTATTATATTCAATCTGCCTCGCTCTGGGTGCATTTGCGGTTAAATATTTCCAATTATCGATCGCACTTGCCGCCAGAATTGTCAGAGAATAGTTGAATAGTGTAAAATCAACTTTGCGATCGCCCCGACAACTCGACATCACCCTTCCTTACACCATCCGAGTTCCTATGTCAATCAAAAAGATTCTTTCCATAGCGCTGTTAATTTTCATCCCCATTTCCATCGCCGCTGAGTATTTGCACTGGGGTTCCCTTGCAGTTTTCATCACATCCGCTTTAGGCATTATACCTCTGGCGATTTGGTTGAGCACAGCAACAGAAGAAGTGGCGATCGTTACAGGCCCCTCCATAGGCGGCTTATTAAATGCAGTCTTCGGCAATGCTACGGAATTAATTATTGCAATAGTTGCCCTGAAAGCCGGCTTAATTGACATTGTGAAAGCCAGCATAACCGGTACAATTATCAGCAACTTGCTCTTAGTCATGGGATTTTCCATGCTGTTAGGAGGAATCCGCTACAAAGAACAAGAATTTAAGCCAATAATCGCGCGGGTGAACGGTTCCACAATGACTCTAGCAGTGATTGCCATCCTGCTGCCGACAATGGTAATTTATACCTCCAATGGAGTCGAACCCGCAGCCATTCAGAATCTTTCGTTAATAACTGCGATCGTCCTAATTGCAGTTTACGCTTTAACTCTGCTATTTTCATTAAAAACTCATAGCTATCTTTACGATGTTGGCTTAGTAGAACTAGAGTCAGAAAATTCTCAAAATACCAAAGAGGAATCTACTACACACAAACCGAATTTATGGTTGTGGATTGGAGTGCTAGTTGCCTCAACTGTTGCCGTTGCTTTTGAATCAGAAATATTCGTGGGTGTTGTCGAAGAAACTACCAAAGGATTGGGATTGACGCCGCTGTTTACAGGGGTAATTCTGTTGCCAATTGTTGGCGGCGCGGCCGAATATGTAACTGCGGTGGGAGTGGCGATGAAAAACAATATGGATTTGTCAGTTTCTGTGGCGATGGGTTCGAGTTTGCTAGTTGCTTTGCTGGTAGCGCCGGTGTTGGTGATTATCGGATTAGTGATTCATCAGCCGATGGATTTAAACTTCAATCCGTTTGAAGTAGTTGCAGTTGCCATCGCAGTGACAATTGCTAATCTAATTAGTCTCGACGGGCGCTCTAATTGGCTCGAAGGAGTGCTGCTTTTAGCAACATATATCGTGTTAGGAGCAGCATTTTACTTTCACCCAATTACTTGAACCAACAATTTTATTGGAGGGGCAATCGCCCGTGGTTGCCCAGGGCGGTTTCGTTCTCACGAAAATCAGGCTTTTGACTCTTGTAGTGCCAAGAATGCCTAGCCCCCACAGACGATTTCACAGGCGTTTGGGACATGGGGGCAGCCACGGGGGGCAGCCCCTACAAGAGAATGAAACAGCGCTGCGTGGTTGCCCCTATTCCGTGGAAAATAACTTATCTTGTTTCTGGTTTGTTATTCCTCTTTGTCTTCTGGCCTTAATTAAATAAAATAATTTTTGGACAGAAAGTAGTTAGGGACAGCGACATTGTTGAACAGGAAAACACTCTTGTCTGCAACTTCTTTTTCTGCCTTTACGATCGCGACAATCAGAAGTATCCCGACATTCTACCCGATCTTGACAAATTTGCTGACGGGGAAAAGTACCTAAGTTTTGTATAGAAACTTCAGCCGTAAGCGCACCCTGTTCTATAACTTGGTCATTTTCTTTGATTTCATAGAGAAACTTATTTTCTCCCTCTAAAACCGAAAAAGTTCTTGTTTTGTGACTGTTACCCAACTTAAATCCAAAATCCTCGGAAAACTCACCTTTGTTGTAACCTCGGTTTGTGTAGGGATAGGGGTTAGTTTCCATGCCATCTGTCACATTTTTAATCATTACCCTTCTGTTAGGGCCGGGAGGAGTTTTGCTGGAGACAAATCGAGCGCTTTGCGAATCAGGGGAGAAGACAGTACCGGCACAGGGGCCTACATATTCAGTGCGCTTAAATTGAATTAAATTAATATTAAAAGCGTTTTCGTTTTTGACCCTAAATTGTGCTTCGCTACTCTGCTGGCCGCTGACTGTGAAAGCTGCTAGCGTCAAAAAAATTGCCCCCATAAAAATAGCTAAAAATTTGATTTGTGGCCTCCCCATAACAAATCTGGCGTGTTCCATCTCTCTCTACCTCTCAGGTGAATAGATAGCATTTTGTTTAGAAGTTATTTTAACTTGAGAGCTGATGTGTTGTCAAAGTAGATAGTGTAGGTTGGGTTGAGGAACGAAACCCAACATCCAATTAATGAGTGTTGGGTTTCGTTCCTCAACCCAACCTACAGAATTACGAACTTAACTACCAAGTTACTCGATCGCGCCATCTCTCTAAAATCTTGTCCCCAATGCCCTGAACCCGTGCCACGTCGTCCAAAGAGGTAAAAGGTTGCTGTTGTCGCGCTGCAATAATTCTCTCGGCTAACTTCGGGCCAACCCCAGGCAAAGTTTCTAATTCTTCCTGACTCGCTGCATTCAAATTAACTAACTTTTTTCCGGCAGCAATTTGAGGTTTAGCACTCGCAGATTTTGATGCTGCTTGTAGTGAATCGCACTCTTTTTTCTTAGCATCAATTCTCTGTTTGATTCGGGCGGGAATTCCCAAGGTTGCACCTTTGTAAAGCCGATCGAACTCCCGCTCAAAATGGGCCGCAACTGTGGGACTCTCGATCGCCAGCAGCGCCTCGTCATTCCCGTGATTTGCCGCCTCACTCCAGTTGTGAGAACCTGTAAGCACCGTTTTGCCGTCCACAACGCCGAATTTGTGGTGCAGGCGATCGCCCATTGGTAACAGCGGCACTCCCACCGTAGTCAGCGGCTTTCTCCAAGGGCGATTGTCAGTTTCTAACTTGCAATCTTGCATCAAAGTCGCACCCATCATATCCAACCCTTCACTGTAAGAGCGATAAATAAAATTAGAGTCAATTAAAGCTCGCACCGCAACTCCCCGGCTAGCTTGAATTTCCAAAGTATTTGACAACCGCTGAGCCGAAAATACAAACAATGCCAAATCAACCGACTTTTTCGCACTACCCAAAGTTCGATTTATCAAACCGTTGACACTGTTTTCCCAAGGCAAAGTCTGGGAAATCGGCGAAAATTGCACCGCCACTGTCGCATTCCCTACTCTTACTTTTTGCACTTGACGCAACGGCTTTTTGATGCCAAACTTGCTGTCCGGTTTGCCTCCGGGCCCGTCGCCCCACATGATGTTAAATTCTTGAGTAAATAGTTGCGCTATTTGAGCATTTTCAATTTTCAGCAAATTGTTCGCATTGCCGCGACTTTCTGGTGTCTTGAAATCGCCATGTATATCGCTTGTGGTAAAATTAGCAGAAGTGACGATTACGGTTTTGCCGTCAATTACCACAAATTTGTGGTGCATCAAACCGCTGCCTTTACTGCCGTCAGCAGTATCGTCAATTACAGGAATACCCGCATCTTTGACAATTACCAAAGCATCATTTTGCTTGATTTCATCGGCGCTTAATTTACCGTCTTTATTGCGATCGGCAAGTTGCACAAATTCGTTATAACGATCGCGCTCTCTTTCCGGTAATTTCGCCAACTCCTGAGCTGTAAAATCGCTCCAAGGGCGACTATACATATGTTCGACAATTAATCTCACTTTAATTCCCGATCGCCCTCGATCGGCCAAAACCCTCGCAATACCGGGCAAGCGAAACTCCTGAACCGCAACATCTACCGTCGATCCAGCACTAGCGATCGCCACAGCAATCAAGTTTTCTAAATCATCTCCAGGTCTAGTTTGCTGGCGGTAAGGCTCTGTATAACTCGAAGCGATCGACTGATTGAAGTATACTTGCAACAAGGGGTCTTGAGGCAATGGAGCCAGACTGAGAGGTAAATTCTGCACGTCTTGCTTTGTTTGTCCGCAGCCCGCCAGATTGATCGCCACCAGCCCAGCACAACAGAAACCGAGTAAATGATAATACAATACAGCCACAAAATTTTAATAAATATAGAGGTTATTAGCCTTCTCACAGTTCAAAGCTATTGGATCAAGTAAAGTTACAACCTATTAAATTTATGCAAGGGAACAGATTTTGCGTCTTGTAGAACTGCCTCGATGCCGGAAGCATCACTGGTAAGGTAGCAGCATTCAGGGGCGTGGGTCAAACCCTATACCGCTGCTTTATGGCTAAAAGAAAAAGAATTTTTCCGTGCGGTCACAAAGGATATGGTAAAGCGTGCCATCGCTGCACGCAAGAGTTGGTGGCGCAGCAGCATTACGTTGAAGTCCTGACACAAAAACAAACCAAAAAACAAGAGAGGGAAGCATCATTTGCTAGAGATATCATCGATCTCAGAGGTCTGCCCGACCACGTAGTCACTAAAGCCCGAACAATTATAGCAGCTTTGGGCGAAAATAAGAATTACAGAGATTTCGGCGGCAAACGCCTGCGTCACAACCGTTTGATAATCAGTATTCCTGTAACTCGCAACTACAGAATGCTTTGTGAAGATTGCGGCACTTTCTTAACTCCCCAAAAAGTTTTGTCCCATGAAGACTACAACGTCTGCAAACCAGGAAGTTAGTCATCAGTTATTGGTTTTATTGGCTATTGGTAGCCACTCACAACAGTCAACAGTCAACAGTCAACATTCATTAATTAGTTATTTATCATGCAAATTTACCTCGACTATAGCGCCACAACACCCGCCCGCCCAGAAGCGATTCAAGCCATGCAAAAAGCCCTGACTCAGCAGTGGGGTAATCCTTCCAGTTTGCACGAGTGGGGACAAAGGGCGGCGACAGCTTTAGAATTAGCAAGAATGCAGGTTGCTAGCTTGATTAACGCGCTACCGGAATCGATAATTTTTACCAGTGGCGGCACTGAAGCGGACAATTTTGCAATTATGGGAATTGCCCGTCTTTATACCAAGCCGCAGCATATTATTATCTCCAGCGTAGAACATTCCGCAGTAGCAGAACCCGCGCGACAACTCGAACAGTTGGGATGGGAAGTGACGCGCCTACCAGTTGATAAATTGGGGCGAATTCACCCTTTGGATTTGCAAGAGTCGCTGCGATCGAATACAGTGTTAATTTCCATCATTTACGGACAAAGCGAAGTTGGCACGCTGCAACCAATTGAGGCATTAGGACAAATTGCGCGCGATCGCAATATCATGTTTCATACCGATGCAGTTCAAGTTGCTGGCAAGCTGCAAGTTGACGTGCAGAAACTGCCCGTAGACTTGCTTTCGGTTTCCAGTCACAAACTTTACGGGCCACAAGGTGCGGGGGCGCTTTATGTGCGTCCGGGAGTAGAATTAGTGCCAATGTTAGGCGGTGGTGGTCAAGAATTGAAACTGCGTTCTGGGACGCCCGCAGTGCCGATAATTGTCGGTTTTGGGGTGGCGGCGGAGTTAGCATTGCAGGAAATAGATGTGGAAACACCGAGGTTAATTGCATTGCGCGATCGACTTTTTGACCGATTATCCCACGTACCCAGTTTAGTACCAACGGGCGATCGATATTGTCGGCTGCCACACCACGTCAGTTTTTGCATTGTTTCTCCCGACGGCGACACAGGAGTAGTGACGGGTAAAACTTTAGTGCGACAGCTAAACTTAGCAGGAATTGGCATTAGTTCCGGTTCTGCTTGTAACAGCGGCAAACTGACTCCGAGTCCGATATTATTGGCAATGGGATATAACAAAACTAAGGCCGTTGGCGGCATTCGCTTGAGTCTGGGACGGGAAACCACAGAAGCTGATATTGATTGGACTGCAAGTGCGATCGAGCAAATTTTGGATAGATTAATGCCCAAGGTAGCATTATCTAGGCGTTAGGAAGGATTCCGATCTTGAAAACACGTTTCCCACAAAAAAGCCGCTTGATATCATTTACACTAAAATAAAATCACCATCTATTTTGGGGAAAAAGCAATGGTTACAAAACTGCAATCTCCCGACAAACAAAATATCATCTACCCCGACGATAACGGCGAACCAATGTCAGATAATACCGAGCAGTTTCGATTAATCGTTTGGATTAAAGAAAATTCTGAACTATTGTTTGCGAATGACCCGAATGTTTTTGTCGCCGGCGACTTGCTTTGGTATCCCGTTGAAGGAAATAATAAACTTTGCCAAGCCCCAGATGTGATGGTAGTTTTTGGTAGACCAAAAGGTTATCGTGGTTCCTATCAACAGTGGAATGAAGATAATATTGGGCCACAAGTTGTGTTTGAAATTTGGTCGCCGGGAAATCGGCCCGCTCCGATGATTCAAAAGTTCAAATTTTACGAACGTTATGGTGTGGAAGAATACTATTTGTACGACCCACAAACATTAGAATTAACAGGATGGCAACGTCAAGAGGAAGAATTAGAAGCGATCGAACAAATAGACGGTTGGATCAGTCCCAGACTGGGCGTGCGGTTTCAATTATCTGAAACGGGACTAGAAATGTTCGGCCCTGATGGAGAAGCGTTTATGAGTTTTGTGGAACTCGCTCAATTGCGACGACAGGCCCAAGCGCGGGCTATTGAGGCAGAGCAACAAGCTCAGCAAGCCGAGCAACTGCGACAACAAGCAGAGCAACTGCGACAACAAGCAGAGCAACAAGCTCAGCAAGCAGAGCAAAGAGCCACTGACACAGAAGCTTTATTGGAACAAGAACGATCGCGATCGCAAGCTTTAGAATCAAGACTCCGAGAAATGGGAATCGATCTAAATCAATTGTAATAGATGATTCGGCGATTGAAACCGCCGAGTCCATTCTTTCTACGCACAACCAAAGAAACCGGGTTTTTTCCAGAATCTTCGCCTGTAACCAAATATTCTCGCAAAAACCCGGTTTCTGGCCACCCACCAAGCATGATAAAATAAATCCCGGTGTTATTCACAACTCCCCACAATGGACGAAACCCGCGCCCAAGCCTATCTGCAATTAATTCACACTCTGCTGAATGCCCCCAAAGGAGACGAACCGCAAATATTACAGGATAACTCAGAATTACTCGATCGCGGATTTCTGGAAACGTGCGAGTTAGTAGCATCAACCTTGGCAGAACAAGGAGGCGAAAACGGCGCTAAATTCCTCCGACACCTAGCTAGTTACCTAGCGCCACTCATCGATATGAACGATGACGTAGATAGCAATAACTCGAAGAGTGAAAATTTCCAAGAGTATGCAAATTTTTTCCTAGAATTATTGCAAGCAGAACAAGATAGCAACGGGGATATAGCAGTAATTTACCCCATGCTGGAAGGGCGACAACATCTCCTTAATGCCAGTTTTGCCGAGACTTTACAGCAAGTGGCGAAAAAGTTAATTGCTGGCGAAAACTCAGAAACAATTAGCTCAATTATCGGTCTTATTGAAAATTTGAGTATTCATATTAGTGAGTTTCCCAGTGGGAATAAAGGGAATAATATTCAAATTGCCATTGCGGGTTATGAAATAGTTTTAAATAATCGGGAACCCGGTAGCGAAAAATGGACGCAAACCCAAAATAATCTGGCTACTGCCTACAATAACAGCACAAAAACAGGCGGTTGAAACCGCGTCTACACAAACCAAGTCTGCCTATGCGGACAAGCGAGATAATTCAGAAGTGTTGAAATCCTCGATCGATCTTTAATACAGTATCAGGATAAATGCCGCTGCTATCAGTCAACCAGATATCGGTACTCTCAGTAGCGCTTCCCACAATCGCGGCTCCATTTCCTATTTTTTCTACCAATAACTGAGCGCTGGTTATTGGCAAAAACAGCACTAACTCGAAGTCTTCTCCGCCGTATAATGCCCAATCTAAAGCTTTTTCGGTTGATACAATTTCTCTGAAAATATCGGGAATTTGTAGTTTTGTACGATCGACTTTTGCGCCAACACCGCTAGCCCGACAAATTTGAATAATCGCATCAGCTAAACCGTCGCTGCTGTCCATTCCGGCGATTGCAATTGGGGATTGAACCCCCCCCGGCCCCCCCTTAGCAAGGGGGGGAGAATTAACCCCCCCCGGCCCCCCCTTAGCAAGGGGGGGAGAATTAACCCCCCC
>NZ_JAUBUC010000172.1:0-4844 GCF_036705285.1 Microcoleus sp. B4-C1
CGCCCGTCCTTTTTGGACGGGCGGGACGCCCATCCCACTTTCAAGAGTGGAAGTTATTTAATTCTCATTCCTTAGTCGGTGTTCGGGTGATTAACACCTCTTGCAAATTACCGACTACGAATTACCGATTGCCAATGGCTAATTATTGCTCAAAGCTAAAAATAGCTCGACAGCAGTCAACAGCGGTATACCTGACACTCCGCAAAATTAAATGTAGGATTAAGTGTTGCCGTGAATCAGAAAAAAAAGATGAACATATCCACTATTTGGCGAAAACTCCGCAGCCAGCAAGCCTTCTGCTTGGCTGTACTCCTGGCAGGTTGCCTGGTATTTATCGGTTGTTCCCCCGCACAGTCAACGGCTGGCAATTCAGTCGATCCCAAGTTGAAAGAGCAAGTCTTGCAGGTGATCCGCGAAAATCCCCAAGCAATTTTAGAGTCGGTACAAGCGTACCAGCAACAGCAGCAGCAGTCTCTCAAAGCAGCGCAGCAGTCATTTTTGCAGGAGATGAAAACTAATCCCAAATCTTCTATAGGGGATTCTCCCACCACGGGTTCAGCTTCGCAGCAGATTGTACTTTTAGAATTCTCTGACTTTCAATGTCCGTTTTGCGCGCGCGCTCACGATACTGTCAAGCAGTTTATGGCAAAACACCAGGACAAAGTTACTTTAGCTTACAAGCATTTTCCCTTAACTTCTATTCACCCTCAAGCGCTACCGGCAGCTAAAGCAGCTTGGGCGGCGGGGCAGCAGGGCAAATTCTGGGAATATTACAGCGCTTTGTTTGAAGGGCAGAAAGATTTAGGCGATCCATTGTACCCATCGATCGCCCAAAAGCTCAATCTAAAATTAGATAAATTCAACACCGATCGCAACAGCCCCGCTGCAGAAGCCGCCATTGCCAAAGACGTGCAACTTGCTCAACAACTAGGCATTGAAGGCACTCCGTTTTTTATTATGAACGGCGAAACTTTCTCCGGGGCGGTCGAGCTTTCTGAGATGGAAAGCATTCTCGCCTCTGTCTCGAAATAAGTAATTCCTGACTCTTGGAAACCGAGTATAAAAATGCGTTCCCAGCCTGCTTGGGCTGGGAACGAGAAAAACCCGAAAAACTCGAAAAATCTTTGATTAAACCGCAGCTAACTCAGGAGTCGGACGCTTGCTGTGGCGGATACCCTCGATCGCCGCTGCGTAATCATTCGCCTTAAACACAGCAGAACCAGCGACGATCGCATTTGCGCCCGCTTCCAGAACCTGCCAAGTATTGTTCCCCTTCAAACCGCCATCTACCTCAATCCAAGGATCGAGGCCCTTGTCGTCGCACATTTTACGCAACTGGCGAATTTTCGGCAAAACAGCCGGGATAAAACTTTGACCACCAAAGCCCGGATTGACGCTCATAATCAGCACCAAATCGCAAAGTTCCAGCACGTACTCGATCAACTCCAAAGGCGTCGAAGGATTCAGAACCACACCAGCCATTTTGCCCAATTCCCGAATTTGGCCGAGGGTGCGGTGCAAGTGAGGCGAAGCATTGTGTTCCGCGTGAACCGAAATAATGTCAGCACCAGCCTTAGCGAAGTCCTCGACGTACTTCTCCGGCTCCACAATCATCAAGTGGACATCGATTACCTTGGTAGTAACAGGGCGAATTGCCTCAACAATCAGCGGCCCGATAGTAATATTAGGAACAAAGCGACCGTCCATCACATCTACGTGAATCCAGTCAGCCCCAGCTCGATCGACAGCCTGAATCTCTTCTCCGAGACGGCTAAAATCGGCTGATAATATGGATGGAGCAATAACGATGGGTTTTTGGGATTGGGTCATGGCTAAGTCTGTTCTCCTGACTGCTGTGCTGTATCCAGTTTATCAAAATACGGGTCTCCGGGTCGAAAAGTTGCCAACGATCAGTCGCGAGATTGGGAGGGCAGAAAAATTTTGCCTCTGACAGACAAGTTTGGCGATCGCGCCAGCCCAGCTCTGGGAATTTTGGTTTAGGATATAAATTTTCCCTCTAACAAATAACTTGTGTGCAAAATCCGACCGAAAGCATCCAGGATACAAGCCCCCAAATTCATCCGTCCAGAAATAAAAAACCTGTATCCGATAAACAAGCGCCCGAATTTATCTCGCGCAAGTCAATGCTTCAATGCTTCAATCTAAAATCTAAAATCGATTGACCTTCTGCAAATTTTGAGTACCGAATTATGAAAAAAACAGATCCCTTAGAAAATCCTGAACTCGATCGTGCCAGTCTGTTTGTATTAATGATCCCAGTCATCGGCTTTTTCCCCGCCCTGTGGACTCTTTACCGCCGTCAGGGTAGTCCCGAACGCAAAGCCGTCAGCCGCTTGGCAATTGCCCTTGCTTTTAGTTGGCTCTTAGGACATATTCTTTTAGAAGCTGGAGCGATTTCTGCGGAATCTCCGACACTTCCCATGTTATTAATGAGTAGCCTGCTAACAACCAGCTATTTCATCGTTGCTCTGGGACTGATGGTTCGCCTCTGGAAGCGTCAACCGCTATGGTTGCCTGGAATTAGTCGCTTAGCCGAGCAAGTAGTAGGCAAACATTTATCATAATTTAGGGTTTTTTTAAGCCCCTACCCTATTGATTGAGTGCGTCTTCAGCTTGATACTACATATTGCCATTATCTTTTTTATTT
Organism: Microcoleus sp. B4-C1; assembly: GCF_036705285.1. NCBI lineage: Bacteria > Bacillati > Cyanobacteriota > Cyanophyceae > Oscillatoriales > Microcoleaceae > Microcoleus > Microcoleus sp. B4-C1. The sequence continues at coordinate 2,669 of NZ_JAUBUC010000172.1, forward strand.
TTGTTGTGTGTGAGGAAGCCAGTGCCAGCTCAAAAAATTCCTAATCAAGACCCTATCCAACAATCAACTGCTCAACCTGCAACCAAAAAAGCTTCCCAGCCCCATCGAGGCCGCTGGCTGGGATTTGGTTTTGGTTTGGCTGGAGTAGCCATGCTCTCAGCCACAGCCGGAGCATTGCTAGCCGTCTCCCTTTCTACAACGCCGCTTCAGCAACAAAAGTTGAGCCCTGAAGAAGCAGCAGTATTTTCTCAAGGCGACATGGCAAAGCTCAACATGAAGATGCCGGAGCTGACTCGCCCAGTTAATATTTTAGTTTTAGGACTTAAAGTTCTGACCTCTGACATCGAAGGAGGTGTCAACAAAGATGTCGGATACGAGGTTTGGGAAAACTCCTTTAAGGGCTTAACCGATACTATGCTGTTGGTGAGGTTTGACCCTCAAAATAAAAAGTTAAGCGTGCTTTCCATTCCGCGAGACACCCGCACCTATGTTGAAGGCCGGGGCGAGGTGAAAATCAACGAAGCTAATTACTACGGTGGCCCGGCTTCGTCAGCGAAGTCAGTCAGCGGACTCCTGGGCGGTGTGGGAATTGACCGCTATGTCACAGTTAATATTCATGGTATCAAAAGTTTGGTCGATGCCCTGGGTGGCATTACTATTAATGTCCCTAAAGACATGAAATATACCGATCATAGTCAGCATTTATATATAGATTTAAAGGCTGGCAAGCAGAAACTCAACGGCGAACAAATCGTGCAATATTTGCTTTATCGGCACGACGATTTGGGCGACATCGGGCGGGTGCAGCGCCAACAATTGTTGATGCGGGCTTTTGTGGAACAGGAAGTAAATGTAGGTTTGCTGTCTCGACTACCGAAGATTTTATCGGTGATTCAGTCTCACCTTGACACGAATTTGAGTATAGAAGAATTGGTAGCTTTGGCGGGTTTTGCTACTCAAACCGATCGCGCTGGCGTGCAGATGTTGATGGTTCCCGGCAAATTTAGCGATTCTAAGGACTACAAAGCAAGTTTTTGGTTGCCCGACCAATATGCCATCGAAACTATGGTGGCGGAACATTTTGACTTCGGCCAAAATACTTGGACAATTGAGAATGCTGATTCGACTTTTCTGAAGGTGGCGATTCAAGATAGTACCGGAGATCCATCGGCTGTTGAAGATTTTGTCAATAATTTGACTCAAGCCGGTTATCGGAATGTTCAGGTTTATAAAGCTTGGCCCGAACCGCTGGAGGTAACTACTCTAGTAGCTCAACAGGGCGATATTAAAGGTGCTCAAGCGATTCGCCAGTTTTTGGGTTTTGGAGATGTGTTGGTTGAGAGTACCGGTTCTTTGAATTCGGATGTCACAATCAGATTGGGTCAGGATTGGTTGGCGAAAAAGGCTCAGTCCGGTGGTGAGGCTAAGTCTTTTTAAACTGGATTTTAACTGGGGTATTTGTAGGGACACAGCAATGCTGTGTCCTCTTATTTTCTGTTGGTAGAGATGGAGGCGATCGCTTTTTTGTCTATTTACTGATAGTATATTTTTGGGTGATGATGAATCACGATCGCAATACCGATACTTCCCTCCGCAGTCACAAGTGAAACAATAATCAACGAGGGAAAGCTTAAGATATTTTATCAAGGTAGGGTTGATGAACAAGGGTGATAAAATAGACCGACAGCGAGAACATCAGGCAAATGAACGCACCTTTCTGGCATGGTTACGAACTTCACTGGCTTTAGTTGGTTTTGGGTTTGCAATCAGTCGGTTCAGTTTATTTCTCCGTCAATTTCAAGCTACAGTGACTCAGCAAGAAGTTTCCTCCCCTCCCTTCTTCAACTCCGAAACTTTAGGGCTGAGTCTGGTCGTTTTTGGGATTGCGGTCATTGCCTTAGCAGCATGGCGTTATAATCGAGTATTCTGGCAAATTGAGCGAGGTGATTATCGCCCAAATCGTGTGCTAGTTTGGATTCTGACTGGAGTTGTAATGATTTTAGGAACGTTAAGCATTCCGTTGGTGCTATGGCGCGATCGCGCAAATATAGCTCCCACTTCAACTCCTAAAAACTCTCAATTCTAAGTTAACCCGATCGCTTAGGATCGCGAATTAAATAACTTACAATTTTAATTGTTATTGTGGGATGGGCGTCCCGCCCGTCCTTTTTGGACG